>NZ_WBKL01000045.1:0-57629 GCF_015714705.1 Nostoc sp. NZL
AGGTAAACAGGCGAAGAACTTCATTGCTTATCTTGAAAAACATCGCTCTCGTATTGTCAACTATGCCTATTACCAGGCTGAACAACTTTGTTCTATTGGTTCTGGAGCAGTTGAATCTGCTATTAAACAAATTGGTGCGAGAATTAAAATTTCTGGCGCACAGTGGAATGTTGATAGTGTTAATCACATCCTCTCTATTCGTTGTGCTTATCTCAATGGTTTGTTAACTATTTAAGTCTTTCTGCCAAAAGTGGATGCTCCCAGTATTTATTCCTTGGTTATCTACGGCTGGTTTAGACCTAACCATTGCTTTAGAAATATCCTCGGTGAGTGTCGGCGCTTTAGTTGTAATTACTGGCTTGAATTTGCTGGCACAGATTTATGCAATCGGCTACATGGAAATGGATTGGGGTTGGGGACGCTTTTATTCCTTATTAGGATTATTTGAAGCGGGACTATGTGCCCTTGTTCTATGTAATAACTTGTTCTTCAGCTATGTAATATTGGAAGTCCTGACGCTGGGAACCTACCTACTAGTCGGCTTATGGTTTAGCCAGCCGTTAGTAGTCTCAGGTGCGAGAGATGCTTTCTTAACCAAGCGGGTGGGAGATTTATTCTTGCTGATGGGCGTATTGGCACTATGGCCCCTAGCCGGAACTTGGAGTTATCCAGAACTAGCCAAGTGGGCGGCTACTGCTAACGTCAACCCGACAACAATGACACTGGTAGGTTTAGCCTTAATTGCCGGGCCGATGGGTAAATGTGCTCAGTTCCCCCTGCATCTGTGGTTAGATGAAGCAATGGAAGGCCCAGTTCCCAGTACGATTTTGCGGAACTCGGTAGTAGTTGCTAGTGGTGCATGGGTGCTGATTAAACTGCAACCTGTGTTAACCATCTCGCCCATAGTTTCCTCGGCAATGGTGGCCATTGGGGTAGTGACAGCGGTGGGTGCTTCTTTAATTGCGATCGCTCAAATTGATCTTAAACGCTGCCAATCCTATTCTGTCAGCGCATACATGGGTTTAGTATTCATCGCCGTGGGAGTGCAACAATACGAAGCGGCGTTGTTATTAGTACTCACCCATGCCATATCCGCAGCCCTGCTGGTGATGAGTACTGGCGGAATTATTTGGAATAGCATTACCCAAGACGTAACCCAATTAGGCGGATTGTGGACACGCCGCCCGATTTCAGCAATAGCCTTTATCATCGGGACTTTGGGATTAATTGGTTTTCCGCCCTTGGGTAGCTTTTGGGCACTGGTGAAACTAGCAGATGGGTTGTGGGAAACGCAACCTTGGTTAGTGGGAGTAGTGATAGCGGTAAATGCTTTGACAGCCGTGAGTTTAACCAGAGAATTCGCTTTAATTTTTGGCGGTAAAGCTACACAAATGAGTCAGCGATCGCCTGAAGCTCACTGGCCAATGATTGTGCCAATGATGATTTTACTTGGTGTCAGTCTACATCTTCCTTTAGTGTTGCAAAGCTTATCACTTTTACCTGATTGGGCAACTCTAAATAAAGATGTCGCACTACTTTTAATTTGGTCGAGTATTTTCGGTTGCAGCATCACTGGCGTGATTTATTTAGGCAACATTCCTAAACCAATTCGCCTTCCTTGGCAAGGTTTACAGGACTTGTTTGCATACGACTTTTACACTCCCAAACTCTATAAAATGACCATTATTTTTGGAGTTGCCAAAATTTCCCAACTTGCCGATATGATTGACCGCTTTGTCGTTGATGGTATCGTTAATTTGGTTGGTTTATTTTCGCTATTGGGTGGCGAAAGTCTCAAATACAGCACCTCTGGACAAACACAGTTTTATGCCTTCACCGTTCTTTTAGGAGTAGGCGTTTTAGGAATGTGGGTTGCTTGGCCATTGTGGGGAGTGCAGTTTTTAAATTTGATTTTCTAAATCACTACACCCAGTTAATTCAATCACCGTTTTATTACAAACAGACAGTTTAATATTGTGAGGAGAATTCCATGAGCAGACTACATCCCCAGTTCAATCTTTCCAGAAGAAGTTTATTCAAGTTTGGTGCAGGTGCGATCGGTACAGGTGTATTGACAGCCGGACTTAGCTCAAACTTACTTGCAGCCGAAAAAACACCAGCAAAAGATGATATTACCCCCGATAAGGCACTGCAAGAGTTATTAGATGGAAATGACAGATTTGTCAAAGCAAAACGGCGCAATCCTAACCAAACACGTTCACGTTTAGTCGAAGTTGCCAAAGGTCAAAAGCCATTTGCTTCTGTTCTCGGTTGTGCAGATTCACGAGTGCCTTCAGAGATTGTTTTTGACCAAGGACTTGGAGATTTATTTGTCTGCCGTGTAGCTGGTAATATTGCCACACCAGAAGAAATTGGTAGCTTAGAATTTGGCAGCTTAGTATTAGGTGCTAAAGTCATCATGGTAGTGGGGCATGAAAAATGTGGTGCGGTAGATGCTGCAATCAAAGGCGCTCAAGTGCCAGGGCAAATTGGAACTTTGCTTCAAGCAATTAAACCAAGTGTGGAAAGCTCAAAAGGAGAGCCAGGAGATAAGTTAGAAAACGCTTGTAAAGCCAATATTTTGGCACAAGTTGAAAAATTAAAATCCTCGTCAGTTTTATCTGAGTTGATCAAGGCAGAAAAGCTGAAAATAGTCGGTGGTTATTACGATTTAGATACTGGCAGGATCAGTCTAGTTAGTTAGATTTTTTAAATATCGTTTCCAGGTTGCACCTGGAAACGTATTTCATTAAGCTGCTACCGTGAATTCATAGACATTTATAACAATTACCAATTTTTCTAAAATCCCAAATTGCCATGTTAAGTGTTTTGATTTGGCTGCCAATTTTAGCCGCTGCTCTCATAGCAATATTACCTGTAAGTTTTCCTAGTTATCGCATTCGTGTAACAGCATTAATTTTTTCTGGGATAGTTCTCTTCTGGAACCTTTTTATCCTGCTAAAATTTGATATCAGCAATCCAGGGATGCAATTTAAAGAGTATTTGCCCTGGAATGAAACTCTGGGATTAAGCTACCAATTAGGTGTTGATGGGCTTTCTATATTAATGTTGGTGTTAAATAGCCTGCTCACCTGGATTTCTATTTACAGCAGTAGTAAAGAAACTGAACGTCCTCGGTTGTTCTACTCCATGATTTTATTAGTTAGTGGAGGAGTTGCAGGCGCTTTTCTAGCAGAGAATTTACTACTATTCTTCCTATTCTACGAACTAGAATTAATCCCCTTCTACTTACTAATTTCCATTTGGGGAGGGGAAAAACGGGGTTATGCTGGAATTAAATTCCTGATTTATACTGCTGTTTCAGGAGCATTCATTCTGGCGACATTCTTGGGTATGGTGTGGCTGAGTGGTTCTACCAATTTTGCTTTCGATGCAGTCTCAACAGAAAACCTGTCAACAGCAAAACAAATCCTTTTACTAGCAGGGATAGTATTGGGTTTTGGCATTAAAATTCCTTTAGTTCCCTTCCATACTTGGCTACCAGATGCTTATGTTGAGGCTTCAGCACCAATTGCCATTCTTCTCGGTGGTGTGTTAGCAAAGCTGGGAACCTATGGATTACTGCGGTTTGGGTTGGGTATGTTTCCCCATGCTTGGAGTATTATTGCACCGACTTTAGCAATTTGGGGAGCAGTCAGCGCTATCTATGGGGCAGTAATTGCGATCGCTCAAAAAGATATCAAGCGCATGGTAGCATACAGTTCTGTCGGTCACATGGGCTATATCTTGCTAGCTGGTGCCGCTAGTACTCCCTTAGCATTGGTGGGTGCAGTCGCCCAAATGTTTAGCCACGGTATCATCCTGGCGATTCTCTTCCACTTGGTGGGAGTCGTAGAAGCCAAAGTCGGCACCCGCGAATTAGATAAACTCAATGGTTTAATGAGTCCCATACGCGGTTTACCCTTAATAAGCGCTTTATTAGTTTTAAGTGGAATGGCTAGCGCAGGTATTCCCGGTTTAACAGGATTCATCGCCGAATTTATCGTCTTTCAAGGTAGTTTCTCTGCCTTCCCCATTCCAACAATTTTGTGTGTAGTGGCTAGTGGATTAACCGCAGTTTATTTTGTCATCCTCCTCAACCGCACTTGTTTTGGCAGACTGGATAACTTCGCTTACTATCCTAAAGTTCTTTGGTCTGAGAAAATACCAGCTTTAATTTTGGCAGCTTTCATCATCTTTTTGGGAGTACAACCTACTTGGTTAGTGCGTTGGAGTGAATCCACAACTACAACAATGGTGGCTGCAATTCCCTCCTTAGAAAAAACCGTAATCTCTGAAGTAGCGCTGAAATAATAAATAGATCAAAACACTTGTAGAGACGGCGATTTATCGCGTCTCAAAACCTATCCCCCAGACGCGATAAATCGCGTCTCTACCAATTTCTGATTAACATGACAGCAATTAAAACAGCAATTAAATTACCTCCTTCTAAACACGAATTTGCTGAAGTAATTCATCGCCTAGAAGCAGGCGGTGCAATGTTACCCGATACTCCAGAAAATTTGATGCAAATCATCGGTTTATACAAAGCTTATGCTGTACCGATGGATTTCTACTGGCGTGACCTACTTTATATTGCCGAACGCGAATTTTTAAACCCGCTTCCCTTCTTTAAATACTTCTTACCCAAAGAGTATTTAGAACTGCATAATCATTATGCTGGCGATGATGCCGATTTGCGAATTTGGCGCGGCGAAGCTACTGCACATCCAGAACTTTTAGCATTTATTGAGAAAGGTGAAACTTTCAAAATGCCAAAGTTGTTGCATCACTTGTTTCACGATCGCATTAACATGGAATTTGCTGAAGCTTGTATGCGGGCGATGTTGTGGCACAGAGGGATGGGTGGGCAATTTGACCCTTACCTAGATTCAGACGAATACAAAGCCAACGCCGACAGGGCAATTAAAGCTTACTTCCAAGGGAACCCCGTCATGCTGGGGCTTTACCAGCTGTTCCCCGATATGTTTTTGGAACAGTGCCGCCAGATGTCATACTACGCCAACCTGGGCTTATTCTGGGAAATCATGGCCCCGGTATTCTTTGAAATGTCCGATCGCTATGACGAAGGTAGCATTAGCAGCGTCCCAGAGGCAATGAGTTTCTTAGTTAATGGTATATTTGCGATCGCAGGTCGTCCGATTTACCATCACGTTTATATTCGTGGCGAATGCTACGAAATTGTGCCCAAATCAAAGGGTTTCATGTGGTTATATGAAGCTGCATTGCCCTATGTAGAAGCTGTTTTCTACCGCACTGCACCCTTTCGGGGGACAAAATCTTATAATGCTCAAGCGCGTCAAGTACCAGAAGACCAGAAAGACTTTCACTATGGTATTCTTTACGCTGATGTATTTCCAGTAGGTACTGCTGGCATTCCCCCCACATTATTAATGCAAGATATGCTGCATTTTTTGCCCCCATATCTTGTTGATTACTATAGCCAACATTGCCGGGGTGAAGAAGATATGTTGATTCAGTTGGGAGTTAGTTTTCAACGGTCAATGTACTGTGTCACTTCTGCGGTAATTCAAGCTTTGCGAACTGCTCTTTTATATCCTTTAGATGACCCAAATCCCAAGCATTTACAAGCCAATCGTGATTTCTTTGAGATGCAGCTAAATCGCTTTACCCGAAGTGACTACAATATTCGTGATGCTGCTCGTTTGGGGAGTATTCAAAAGCAAGATTATCGATAAGATATCCCCCCAATCCCCCTTAAAAAAGGGGGTTAGTAGGGGGAATCTAAACACTGTAGTAAAACTCTAAAAGACTTGTGTGTATACCGTAGCTTTAATTTTTATGAACTGGATAATACTCCTGTAAGACTCGTCAATTCCATAATTTTTTCAAACTGAAAATTCTGAGCAAAATTCTTGATAAAATTTCGTAGCCCTGCATTTTTTGAAGGGATTTGCTCAATCAATTCTAAAATTAAGTCATCACTACATTGAGCTGCGGCAGTGTACACCTGTTTCACCCATTCCGGCGGCATTTCAGATAATAGAGTCACTAAATCTGTAAGCGTCAAAATTGGTTCTGTTTCCTGGTGTCTTGCATCTGCTATCTGATAGCTTTCTTCTTGAAAAATATATTGAACTTTTAAATATTCACTCAATTTTTCTAGTAATTGTTCCTCGCGGAAGGGCTTGTTAATATAATCATCACAACCCGCTTTAATCATTGCCTCTCGTTGTTCCTCAAATGCGTTAGCGGTTAAGGCGATGATAATGGTTTTGCGATTTTGATTTGAAGCTTCTTCTCTAGCTTTAATAATTTTTGTGGCTTCATAGCCGTCCATAATTGGCATCCACATATCCATTAAGATTAGGTGTGGTTGCCATGTCTGCCAAATTGCGATCGCTTCAGTGCCATTTGCCGCTTCCTGGACTGTAAAGCCGATAGATGCCAAAATTTTTACTGGTACTAAACGGCTGTCTGTGGAGTCATCAACCACCAAGATCCGGTATTCGGTTTGATCGGGCGCTAAACTAATGACTTGACGTCTATTTTGCTTTATCTGGATTTCGCTAGCTGTGGCTAAACCAATTTGAATATCAAAAGCAAATTTACTTCCCTCGCCAATGGTGCTGGTGACACTAATATCTCCCCCCATTAGTTGTACATATTTGCGGCTAATTGCTAAACCTAGTCCCGTTCCCTGTTGCGATTTTCTTCCGGTTTCAGTTTGCCCAAAAGCTTCAAACAGTAAGTCAATTTCTTGTGGGGCAATACCACGACCGGTGTCTTGTACCTCGAAGAAGAGATGAGGGAGATAAGGAAAATTTTGCTCCTTTATCTCCCCTTGTTCTCCTACTTCCCAGCCCCTAGTCCCCATTCCCGATTCTTCAGCCCCTAGACACACCCGCAGTATCACTCTCCCAGTATCGGTAAATTTGATTGCATTTCCCAAGAGGTTAAGCAACACTTGACGCAGTTTACTTTCGTCAGCTTGAACATACTGCGGGAGTTGAGATGTATATTCAAATACCAATTCTAATCCTTTGGAGGTGGCGCGGAACCGCAACATCTCTTCGAGGTTTTCCAAGAGGCGAATTAAGTCAAAACTGTTGAGATTTAATGTTATTCTACCGGCTTCGATTTTAGACATTTCCAAAATGTCATTGATTAAGTTGAGGAGATGTTCGCCAGCACGATTGATGATTGCTAGGTTTTGCTGATGTTCAGTAGATAAAGCATGATCGTGGCTCATGATTTGGGTAAAACCGAGAATGGCGTTGAGTGGAGTTCGTAGTTCGTGGCTCATGTTGGCGAGGAATTCACTTTTGGCACGGTTGGCAGCATCAGCCGTAATCACAGCTTCTTGCAATGCTTGTGACTGCCTTTGAGTTTGCGCCAGCAATTGTGCCTGCTGTAAAGCAACACCCAATTGATTACCAATTTGAACTACGATGTTGATTTCTCCTGGTTTCCATTGGCGGGGATCGGAATTTTGATAACTCGCTAGTAATCCCCAAAGCTGACTACCATATAGAATGGGCACAATAATGTAAGCTTTTGCCTGAAAGCGCTCTAAGAGGTTGATATAAGAACTATGAAACCCAGCGTTGTAAATATCTGGGACACAACGGAAACTTCCACCTTGGGTGGCTTGCAGACAAGGATCTTCCACCTGGTTATCCGCGTTATCCAAAATTTTTGCTAGGCAATGACCATTTTGTAACACACCCTGTGTGAGATAAGGGTCATTGTTGTGTTCTTCTATTAGAGAAATCCAACCGTTACTCACCGATTCGGAGACAAATTCGCCACTCCAGTGGGGATTGAAACGATAGACAACAACCCGATCGCAGTTGAGCACTTGCCGTAATTCTTGAGTTGTAGCCGCAAATATAGTCTCTAAATCCAGTGTTTGGCGCATCCTTTGAATCACTTGGGCGATCGCTTTTTCTCGTTCTACACTCTCACGCAAGGCTTCTTCTGCCAATTTTCTCTCGGTAATATCTGTAATTGTGCCGATGTAACCTTTAATTTCTCCATCATCTCCAAATTCTGGCAAAGCTTGACAAATTACCCAGACGACTGTGTTATCTTCACGCAAGAATCGATGTTCGTACTTATACAGTTTTTTGGCAACTATTGCTTGATTCCATACCAAAAATAGCTGCTCGCGGTCGTCTGGATGTACTGCTTTTGCCCAACCTGTTCCCAAAGACTCTTCTAAACTGCATCCAGTAATCTCACTCCAGCGTTGATTAAAATATAAAACATTGCCATCTACATCAGTGTGAAATATACCAGCTGGTGAAGCTTCCGCTAGAAGTTTATATCTTTGCCGACCTGACTGCAAAGCTAATTCTGCTAATTTGCGATCATTAATGTCTGCCCAATAACCAACGCATTCTATAGGGTTACCAACTTCGTCACGAATTAACCTCATCTTTTCGTAAAACCAGTGATAAGTTCCGTCAGCGTGTAACCAGCGGTATTCGTAGGAGCTGTACTCTCGTTCAACAAGCTGGGAAAATTTCCCCGATATGAGTTCAATATCTTGTGGGTGGACGTGATGGAGCCAAAAACTTGAATTCTCGATAAATTCTTGCGCTTCGTACCCAACCATTGCTTTAACATTCTTACTAATAAAAGTAGTGCTAAAATCTCCTGAGTTTTTTTTGCTGCTATAAATGACTACAGGGCTAGAAGTGAGTAGATATTGTAGGCGTTCGTTGGCTAAACGCAGTTCTTGTTCAACATGTTTGCGTTCGCGTAGCGCTGCTTCCAGTTCGCTAATTTCTACTAAAACTGTACCGACACCAGAGGGGCGATCGTCCTCACCAGGAATTGGAAAATAAGAAGCTAAGAAGTGGCGGATAATATCTGGTTGTTTAATTGATGCGCCGCTTAATTCTTGATTGAGAATGGGTTGACCAGTCAACAGAACCTGTTGGTAAATTGGTTCCAGTAAGGGGGCGATGTGGGGTAAGACTTCATAGATTGTCTTGCCAATATGATCTTGCTGGGGTAGTCCATTAATTTCCGCCAGCAGTTGATTGATTTGCACAAACCGCAGCTGGTTATCTACAATGTTCATGCCAACAGGAGCACTGCTAAAAAAGGCATTGAGGCGAGCTTCTCTGAGTGCTAGTTCTTGTTCTAGGGTTTTGCGCTCAATCAACCCACCTAACTGAGCAGCAACAGCAGTTACTAACAAGAGCAAACGCCGATCTACCAATACTGAGCTACGTTTAAAAAACACTAAAACAGCTAAGACTTCCTTTCCAGCTAGTATGGGAACACCAAAACCAGCTTTTAATCCTACTTTTGCGGCATATTGCGATCGCAAAAAAACTGGCTGTGTAACTTCCGAAACATCTTCGATCCATTCTGGTTCCTGGCTTTGCCAAACCCTTCCTGGTAGTCCCACTCCCAGAGCAAATTTCACAGTTTGACTTTGGCGGCAGAATTCTTCTAAACTGCTCTGCTCACCGTACCAGCCCAGACTGTGTTCTAAAGTACCATCTTCATTAGGTATCCATGCTTCACCAAAATCCCAACCAATGGTGTGACAAATTAAGCGCAAGACTACGACTAAAGCGCTGTTGACATCATTGGCGCGAGTGATAGCTTGGGTTGTCAACAGTAGCAAACGGCTTTCATTTTCTGCCTGCTTGCGTTCAGTAATGTCTTTCGCTGTGCCTAGCACATAGAATTGCCCATCAATCTCGATCATTTCCGCACTAAACAGTGTTGTCCTGATTTCTCCTGTTGAAGTGCAGACATCAATCTCATAGTTGCGGATGGCTTTGGTTTGTAGCAACGTGTGGGCGAGGAAATTATATTCTTCTGGATTCGCCCAAATATTCAATTCTTGATCGGTGCGATCAAGGACTTGAGAACGAGAATAACCAAAAAACCGACAAAAGCTGTCGTTAACTTCGACATAGCGGTTATTGGGAAGAGTAATTAAGGCAATAGGATCAGGAGATGACCGAAAAGCTGATGCTAACTTTTCTTCAGAAGCCCGTCGCGCTGCTTCTGCGCGTTGGCGTTCTTTTGCCTCCAACACCAAGGATACTAAATTGCCCAGAGAACGAGCGAAATTTTGGTCTTCTAGCGTCCAATGATGAGTAACTCCCACCGCCTCTAGACATAAAGCTCCTACGGTTTTTCCCTCCAGCCTAATGGGTGTATCGAGTATAGATGTGATGTTTAATCTTGAGTAAGACGCAGAAAATTCTTTAGTCCTGGGATCGGTATGGGCATTATCTGCGGCGATTAGTTGGTCTTGCTGCAAAGCTGCAAAATAAGCTGGATAGTCTGCCGTTGCCAAGGAAAGTCCTTCGCTATGTTGATTGCGGCTAGCTTCAAATAGGTCAAAACACTGGAGTTTCATGCCTGTTTCGTCATATAGCCAGACACTAGTTCGTTCTACTCCAATATTTTTGACAGCTGTTTCTGTGATTTTACACAAGGCTGCCTTCAAGTCGCCCTGATAAAGCGTCTGATTTTGTGCCAGTTGAGTTAGCACTAGGTTATGATTGCGGAGCTTAATCGCACTTTCTTGGAGTAATTTTTCGATTCCTCGACGCTGTGTAATATTACTAGCAGTACCTGTCATACCTAGAACTAGATTTTCTTCATTGCGTAAAGCGATCGCATTAAACATTAGATAAAGTAAAGTACCATCTTTGGCTACACAGGTAGTTTCATGTTGGAAGATCGACTTTCCCTGAAAAACACCCTCAAAGGCTGCTTTATCTTGAGCAACTTGTGTAGGCGAGATGAAATCAGTCAAGGCACGCCCGATCATTTCCTGGGGTTCGTAGCCATAAATCTGCTTGACTGCCGGGTTGACAAAGGTAAGTAGTCCATCAATATCCACTGACCAGATCATGTCCTGGGATGTCTCTACTAGGTGGCGATACTGACTTTCACTCTTCTTTAGGGCGGCTTCAACTAAAAGGCGTTCGCTCTCGGCGTTGGCGCAGCCATCGCTTTGGTAAACTTCTTTACAAAAAGCTTCAGCAATGCCAACAGGAATTTCTTTTAAAATATCTTCTATTTCTTTGTTCAGAATATTTAACTCAACTGCATTCCTTTGATCCTCTTTAATCTCCGGTTGTAGTTGAGCATTTTTTTCTTTTAACTGTTTTTTCAGCTTTTGCAGAGTAAGTTGATTTTGTATACGAAATAAAATTTCTTTAGGTTGGAATGGTTGAGTAATATAGTCAACATGTTCTAAATCAAAGATGTTTATTTTTTCAGACAATTCATCTAAAATACCGAAGAAAATTATCGGAATATATTGAGTTTCCTGGTGAGCTTTCAAATGTTGATAAACTTCATAACCATCCATATCTGACATAAGAATATCTAGCAAAATCAAATCAGGGGGAAAAGCCAGCGCTCTTTTGATTGCCAATTGCCCAGAAAGGGAAGTTTGCACCTGATAATCTTGATGTTGAAGGATGTCTGATAAAAAATTTAAATTCTCTAGCTGATCATCAACTAATAAAATTGTTATTTGTTGAGCTTCCATATAAATTACCGAGTTAATTTTAAATCAGGAATAATTTCTTGAATCAAACTGAACATCAAATCAGAAAGCAAAACTTTGTTAAAAGATTGTAAATAGAATTATTATCGCTTAATATCATACTTTGGCGTAAGGTATAGGTAAAAGTTGCAGATAAAGCAGGAGAACCGATGAATACTGCCAAATCTCTGTTACCGAATATCGAAGTGCGAATATACAACAAAGCGGACATCGGCCATACACTGTGCTGATTCAATCAAATTGGTAACTCTCCAGCCAACCCACGACACCAGAGTACACGGTACAACCACCCTTTACCATAAACGATGTCCAAGAAAATTCTCGGTTCGAGTTCAACTAAGTAAGTTGGCACAATAAAATCAAACTATGTAGATAAAAATGAACTAAGTTAAAACCCTTGTAACTCTTGCCTCTTGCCTTACCCAGCGTCAATTATTTATACCAGCTTACTTACAGCTTTTACAATAGCTCCGTCTGTGACCAGAACACGTCCTCAATAAAACTGTCATAAACTATACATACGTTTCTACGATGTGGCATTGCTCATGAATAGAGAATTCAGTGTTCGTTCTCGTCCATATTAACTATTCTCAAGCTTTTCACCCTTTTTTTGTTTGATACGGTAAATCCAACTTATGTCTGTACGGTTTACCCAACTGTTTTTAGATTTTTATTTTATTAAATTAGTTACTAGAGAGAAAAAACAAAGCAAATAAAGCTTCTCTCTAAAAAAATTAGAGGTTTGATATTTACTGAAAGACCTCTAAATACCTCTAAAACTTTGTTTGATTACTCAAAAGTAAATTAGAAAGTTAAGGAGAGATTGAGATATGGCACTCATCCGTTGGGAACCATTCCGTGAAATGGAGATTCTGCGTCGTCAAATGGATCAACTTTTCTCTGATATCACAGCAGCCGAGCGCAGCAGTTCCGATATTTCTGCATCACCGAGAACAGCGTGGGTTCCTGCTGTTGAATTATCTGACAATGGTTCAGAGTTCCTATTAAGAGTTGAGATTCCAGGCGTGGAAGCTAAAGACTTGGATGTTCAAGTTACTCAAGATGCAGTTTCGATTACTGGTGAGCATCGTTACGAAAAACATTCCGAATCTAACGCTAAAGTTCATTCTGAATTCCGGTATGGCAAGTTCACTAGAATAATACCTCTACCAAGCAAAGTTCAGAATCAACAAGTTAAGGCAGACCTGAAAGATGGGATTTTAATTTTGAATTTACCCAAACTGGAGCAAGAGCAGAACAAGGTATTCAAAGTTAATTTAGGTCAATCTCAAAGTGCTACAGCTTCTATAGAAGGTGGCAATAGAAATACACAACCCAACAACACTACATCACAGCCAAGCGTTCAAACTGTTTGAGAAGATGTTCGATTTTCTCAATCAATAGTTTCTATATCTCTGAAATAGCTAAATTTTGATAGAAACCCCAGCTAAACTCATCGGCTGGGGTTTTTGTCGCTTAACTCTTAAACCATTTTATTGCTGAATAAATTCAGCTTTTTCGCTTATATCCCCCGGTATCTAACCGGGGGCTTTACGCATCACGACTCGTAAAATTTTTGAGCCTACTCGCAACTTCAGATATTTGCTCAATGCTAGTAAATTGAGTGAGAAGGAGCTATTCCTCTTGCACATCAACCCAGATACTGCCTTCTTCTACACGAATAGGAAATACTGGCAATGCTTTTTGTGGCGAAACCAACGAGAGTACCTTACCTACACCAGGTGGCCAGGAACACCAGTCTTGTACCTCACCAGTCCGCAGATCAAAAGCGCTGCGATGGAAGGAACAAACTATTGCTCCACTTTCATTAATTTTCCCACTTTTCAACGGTAATTTTAAGTGGGGACAGTTGTTATCTACAGCATAAAGCTGATTTTCGTGATTCAAAACCAGAATTTTCCGGTTGCCAACTTTCACTACTTGTCGCGTACCTGGGGAAAGTGCTTCGACTGCAAGAACTTTAGTCCAACTCATTAGGTTCTCCTTTCCTAATTGATCTGCTTTCAGTTTCTCGCAATTGTGACCACTGCGATCGCCTTTCAGTACTGGGGAGTGGGGAAGGATAAAATCACAAGATCACAAACTTTTCCCAAAAGAGCGATGTTTACGATGGGGTTTGCTTACGGTGGTGAAAGAGCATAACTATAAAATCTTACACAAAATTTCATTTTGACACTTAAGAAAGCGATTTCTGGGTAAACTAAAGGGAGCACTTCCTATCCTTGCATCATAAGGTTTGTAGTTTATAACAGACAATTTTGAGAGATATAAAAAATGATTAAGACAAGTTACGAATTTGACCAGTCTATCCTCCCCGCAGGCTCTTCATTAAAGACTAATATTCTGCTACGTTTTCGTGCTGACATAGCTGAATCTCCCCGACGTAACCTTAACCTTTCTCTTGTAATTGACCGTTCTGGCTCGATGGCAGGCGCTCCCTTGCATCATGCACTCAAAGCTGCTGAGTCTGTGGTGGATCAACTTGAGCCAGATGACATTCTATCAGTAGTTGTTTACGACGATGAAGTGGATAGCGTTGTACCACCCCAGGCTGTGACTAACAAGGCTGCACTGAAAAATTCTATTCGCAAGGTGAGAGCAGGCGGTATTACCAATTTATCGGGGGGATGGCTCAAAGGCTGTGAACATGTGAAGACGCGACTTGATCCGCAAAAAATAAACCGTGTTCTCCTGCTTACCGATGGTCACGCCAATATGGGCATTCAAGACCCCAAGGTACTGACGGCGACATCAGGGCAAAAAGCTGAGGAAGGCATTACCACAACTACGTTAGGTTTTGCTCAGGGTTTCAATGAAGACTTGCTGATTGGTATGGCAAGAGCTGCTACGGGCAACTTCTACTTCATTCAGAGCATCGACGAAGCAACTGAAGTTTTTAGTATTGAACTAGACAGTCTCAGAGCAGTAGTAGGACAGAACCTATTGGTAACAATTGAGTTGGCTGATGGTGTCAGCCTTGTTGATACCTTAAGTCTTGCTAAAGTTAGCCAAAATGACGCTGGTCAAGCTGTCATCACCTTGGGGGAGCTTTACGAGGGCGAAGACAAACTTCTCGGTTTGAGTTTGGAGATATCAAGCGCTCAAGTTGGTGAGTTACCTCTGATGAAACTGCATTACAGCGCCGATGTTGTGCAAGATGACCTCATTCAAAGTGTGTCAGGCACAGCAGATATCATCGCTAAAGTTGGCACCGTCGAGGAAGCAGCTTTTGCCTCTACAAGCCATATCATTCTTGAACTGAGTCGCCTCACGATCGCTAAAGCTAAAGAGACTGCCCTAAATTTAGCTGAACATGGCAGGCATCAGGAAGCGGAAGAAACCCTCCGTACTCTTGTGAATGAGCTTCGGGATAAAGGGTTAAACGAGAATTTTGAAATTGCTGAGGAGATCGATCAGCTTGAGTATTTTGCGGGTCGAATCGCCCAAAAAGCTCTAGGTAATGCCGGACGTAAAGAACTGCGAGATCAGAGTTACCAAACGATGAACCGCAATCGTAGCGATCTGGTAGGTCGCGGTGTCACGGCTGGCGATGAAGTGTACGCGATGCCGATTGTTAATGAAGTTGGTTCAGGTGTTGAATTATACTGCACTCGTGAAGGAGGTAAACTCCGGGTCAAAGTCATTTCCGAAGGCTACGATTCAACAAAGAATGTCCAGTTTCCCCGCGCCATTCGTGCCGAGGGAGCACGCTATGTAGTTGAAGGGCTGGAACTCTCAAGCGAAGGCACTTTCTACCGTGTATGTGGTAATATTAACCGTTTTGCTCAACCCGGTGAAGCAGATATTTTTGTTGCGCCTAGACAATCGAATCTAACTAACACAGGCAAAGCTTCTAAAGGCCCAGCGAGTGCCGCCGATCTTCCCACAACTGATATTGTCGGGGAGAGCATTTTAGTTCAGTGTGTCAAAGATGGCAGCAAGCTACGCGCTAGGGTGGTTTCCGATGGATATGAACCAGATTGGAACATGCGTTTTCCGCGATCGGTTCGTGAGGAAGGGATGCTTTATGTCGTTGATGAAGTCAAAACAGCACCTGATGGCAAATCTTATATTGCGTGTGGTGAAATTAAGCGATTTGTCCAACCCAACACTACTAATTAAGTTGAAGTTAACCGAACCGTATTAAACTGACCAACTGCCTCCTGCCTCCTTGACATTACGCCTCGATCGCAGGGTTATAATCATCTGGGTTATTAAACCCTGCAATCCAGGCGGCTGCCTGATGGCAACTTCGCATGTGAGGGGGAACGCGCAAAATATGAATATGTCCTGTGGATGGACAGGTGACTTTCAAGACCATCAACGGCTCGTCATCCTCAAAAGGAATGTAGACTAGTTGACGTTCTCCACCAGCGTCTTGATCGCGATCGCGGATCAATCCTCCCACTTGCTGCAAAAATGTCTCGTATCCCAGACGCTCAATCAGTACGCGGCGCAACTCAACATTCTCTATATTGAGGATATCCTGCCCCGTTATAGACTGAGATTCAAAGGCAATTTTATCTGTCACCTGCACGCCTCGCCAGCGCCAGACAAAACCATGCCCCGCAGATACACTGCTAATCCCACTTCCGGCCAACTCAATCCAATAAGTGACGTGGAGTCCTGTGGGAAGGGTAGTGAGGTTTACACAGTCGCTGATATCAAGACTTTCACAAGTGAGATTTTCAGGTAGATTGTAAAGATCCAATGCACCGCTTAAATCCAGATGACCCAAAACGCGCATTCCATCCCAAGCGCGATGCTCAAGGATGAGTTTTCGAGCATGTTCAGCCGATACAGGCTCGTGGCTTTGGTTTGGGCGTTGCTGAACTGGTTTATTCGGCACACGTCCATTCGACATGATTTTGAGCATTAGTCCATCACCTCGACGTAAGCATCAGGGCGATATTCACGTTGTCTCCAGACGCGGTAAAGCCCTTGGGGTAATTCAATCGCCCGATGTTCCTCATGAACTAAAGTGGCACTTGGTTCTTTAACCTCAAGAAAAAGGTCACTACCATGTGCCCACAACTGAACAGCATTGGATTGCTGAATGCGATGGCTATGTCCTGTGATTTCACCATGAGCGAGAGTAGCACCTACACGCCTCTGAACACCAACAGGTAAGCTAGAAATACGTCTGATCAGAATGTCGCCATGTCTGTAGAGAACATTAGCTTGGTTAGCTTGGGAGTTATTGCTGTTGTTAAACATCTTTATTTATCGGCTCATCAAATAATTACGAATTACGAATTACGAATTACGAATTATTAACGTCCTAGCCTCAAACCTCTTTCCATAAGCATCTGAGGTTCAATATTCTCAACTTTAGGTATTGCTTCTAACCGAGGAATTCCAGCGATCGCATCAGCAATTTTACCTGATTGGGCACGCAACCAAGCTGTGTGAGGTGCATAGTCAAGGCTTTGTGCTATTTCGTAACCCGCTCGATTAATTACCTCACGCTGAGACTCTACATCAACGCCTTCAGCAAAACGGATGAAAACCAGTCCAGTTGGTACTGCTAGGGAACCATTGGGTTGTAGTGTATAAATTGGGCTTAGTGTGCCCTGTTCTGATTGATTGGGTTCGCCTGGATAAACTGCGTAGGTGTAGCCCGTCGTAGACATTGCACCGTCGTTAAGTTGTAAAATTGCTCCTGATGCCACGGTGCTGGGTTGATTGTAATGTATTGCATAGTACCCAGGCTTACGAGTATAAGATACAGCAGTGCGATCGCTGCCAACCCGAATTTGTTCAGGATACTCAGAAAAATAATCGTTTTGAAATTTCACTTCAGCAATCAGGGGTAAAGAATACGCCTGTAGAAAATACTCAGCCGGAAAATAAAACATTTTTCTCAAGTTCTAATGATGTTATAGCGTTTTTTAGTGGTATTGATTACAAATCTTTCATCGGGATGCAAGCTATACGGCTCTATTGATAGTGAAGATTCTTAAAGCAAGCTGATTTTGAATCCCCTCTTTTCTGGAAAGACGAATCAAAGGCTTGTATGAACTTAGAGAGATTAAATTTTGTTTAAGCTGTATATTTTTGATGCCGTAATACACATATAACACATGAAATAAAAAGCATCCATAAACTAAATGTAAGCGCACGCTGCGTATAGCAAGCTTTAAAAGTAGTGCATAATACGGTTTTCCAATACTCAATTTTCAAAACAAATATCCCAGGAGATTAAATTATGGTTCAGGTTCGTTATGGTGGACAGAACGGTAAACAGTATGAACTTGCTATTAGTGAGGAACATGTTGTAGTGCGTACCGCAAGCCGCAGTGCTCTTCTCGGTGTAAGACCGTTTGAAGTCGCACCTGTATCAACTACAGCTCGTAGCATTCTCAATCAATTCGAGTTAGCAACGCGGTTTCGGCAAGCGGGTGTAGAAATTTTGCGAGTGAAAGTTCCGGCTCAGGGAGTCGCTTTGCGCGATCGCGCCCGGGAAATTCTCAACCAAGAGTCTGAAGTCCAATTTGCCGGACGTGTCCTTGTAGATCCAGTATCCAAACAACCTGTAATTTATACAGAAAACCTCTTCGTTAAATTCGATAACGAAGAAGAGTCAAGGGTCTGCCAAGAGGTCTTAGGACGTTACGGCTTAACAATTAAACGCCAACTTGAATATGCACGAAATGCTTACTTTGTCAGTACACCTGCAAATACTGGTATAGCCGTCTTTGAGATCGCCGAGAGACTTCTGAATGAAGAATCAGTTGAACTGTGCCATCCTGAACTAGTGCGTGAATTACGCCAACGTCAGGTTTTCCCACAGCAGTGGCACTTAAAGCAAACAACAATTAATGGTAAGGTAATTAACGCCCATGCCAACGTTGAGGCCGCTTGGAAGTTGAGCGATGGCACAGGGACGATTATTGCAATTATCGACGACGGTGTGGATCTCGATCATGAAGAGTTCCGTTCCTCTGGAAAAATTGTTGCCCCGCGTGATGTCACACGTAAAACTGACAATCCCAGACCGGGAAACGACAATAACCACGGGACAGCTTGTGCCGGAGTAGCTTGTGGAAACGGTAACTTTGGTGCATCTGGTGTGGCACCTGGTGCAAAGCTCATGCCGATTCGTTTAGCTTCGGCGCTGGGGTCACAGGATGAAGCAGATGCTTTTATTTGGGCGGCTCAAAATGGAGCTGATGTCATCTCTTGCAGCTGGGGGCCAACAGATGGTGTTTGGTTTGAGCCAAACGATCCTGTACACAACCAGAAAGTACCTTTGCCTGACTCCACACGACTTGCTATGGACTTTGCAATCAATAAAGGGCGCAACGGCAAGGGATGTGTAATTTTATTCGCGGCTGGCAATGGTAACGAAAGCGTGGATAACGACGGCTACGCCAGCTATCAAAAGGTGATTGCTGTGGCAGCTTGTAACGACTTCGGTACGAGAAGCGCTTATAGTGACTTTGGTCAGGCGGTCTGGTGCGCCTTCCCCAGTAACAATGGTGATAGTTCTCAAACCCCTGGAATTTGGACAACCGATCGCTCTGGTGTACTTGGTTATAATTCGGGTAATCTGAATCTGGGTGACACCGGAGGCAACTACACGAACGAATTCGGCGGAACTTCCAGTGCTTGTCCAGGTGTGGCTGGTGTAGCAGCCCTGATTATTGCCAGAAACCCAAATCTGCGTTGGGACGAAGTGCGAGACATTATTAAACGCTCGTGCGATCGCATTGATCAAGCTGGAGGTAAATATGATGCCAGTGGTCGTAGCCCCTTCTACGGTTACGGTCGAATCAATGCTCTCAAAGCTGTAGAATTGGCCAAGCCACCTCAAACATCGCCCATCAGTATATTCAAGGCAGTCCAAGATATCCCAATTAGCGATTTGCAAGTATCAACATTGTCGTTGGCGATCGCTAATACCAGCCTGATGAAATCCATCAAAGTTAATGTAGACATCGAGCATACTTATATTGGCGATCTTGTAGTTACTCTCCTTCCCCCAGTGCAAATAGGCATACTTCCCATCATTCTGCACGATCGCCAGGGCGGAGCTACAGATAATATCAAAACAACTTATGACGAGGTAAACACCCCAAAACTTGCTGCCTTTAAAGGTAAAAGTCCCCAAGGAACCTGGACACTTGAAGTTGCAGATAAAGCTAACGCAGATACAGGAAAAATTCGCAGCTTGACCATTGAAATTGGATTTTAACAAGAGAGGCAGGAGGCAGGAGGTATATTGTCCTCTGTCTCCTGCCTTCTTCACGCCATATAGGGGCAATTCATAAATTGCCCTTACTGCGTCTGTTAGCTTTGAGCCACAGGCTCTTTCGCCAAGAACTTCTCTAATTCTGTCAACGCATCAGCATCAACCTTAGTTTGCATTGGACAGAACTTAGGCCCACACATCGAACAAAACTCAGCAGTTTTATAGATATCTGCTGGCAAAGTTTCATCGTGATATTCCTTAGCTCTTTCTGGGTCGAGTGATAACTCAAACTGACGGTTCCAATCGAAGTTGTAACGCGCCTTAGAAAGTTCATCGTCTCTATCCCTTGCACCAGGGCGATGTCTAGCAATATCAGCCGCATGAGCTGCAATTTTATAGGCAATCAACCCATTCCGCACATCTTCGGCATTTGGTAGACCCAAATGTTCTTTTGGTGTTACATAGCACAGCATTGCAGTTCCGTACCATCCAGCCATCGCTGCTCCAATGGCTGAAGTGATGTGGTCATAACCGGGAGCGATATCTGTCACCAATGGCCCCAAAACATAGAAAGGTGCTTCAGAACACTCTTCCATCTGCTTACGGACGTTGAACTCAATTTGATCCATTGGCACATGTCCAGGCCCTTCAACCATCACCTGTATATCATCTTCCCAGGCTTTGCGAGTTAGCTGTCCAAGAGTTTTCAATTCAGCTAATTGTGCTTCATCTGAGGCATCATGGGTACAGCCAGGACGCAGGGAATCTCCTAAACTGAAGGAGACATCGTACTTTTTGAAAATCTCAATAATGTCTTGGAAGTGGGTATAAAGCGGGTTTTGTTTGTGGTGATGTAGCATCCATCGCGCCAAAATACCGCCGCCGCGAGAGACAATACCAGTGATGCGGTTTCTCACCAAAGGCAAATGCTCAATCAAAATCCCAGCGTGGATAGTTTGATAGTCTACTCCTTGCTGGGCGTGCTTTTCGATGATATGGAGAAAATCATCAGCAGTCAGGTTCTCGATTGTGCCGTGGACACTTTCTAAAGCTTGGTAAACCGGCACTGTACCAATGGGAACAGGTGAAGCCTTGATGATTGCGGTACGAATCTCATCCAAGTTACCGCCACCTGTAGATAAATCCATCACGGTATCAGCACCGTACTTCACCGCCAGATTCAGCTTATCAACTTCTTCTTGAAGATTAGAAGAGTTGGGGGAAGCGCCGATATTAGCATTTACTTTACATTTAGAGGCGATGCCAATAGCCATCGGCTCTAGATTGGTGTGATTAATATTAGCCGGGATAATCATTCGTCCCCGCGCTACTTCATCACGAATGAGATCAGCAGGGAGATTTTCCCGTTGGGCGACGTAGTGCATTTCTTCGGTGATAACACCTTGGCGGGCGTAATGCATTTGAGATACATTACCCTGCCCACGCCGTTTAGCAACCCATTCTGTCCGCATATTATAATTCCTCAATAAACAGCTTCCCTCCGCTGGTATTACCCAGACTCAGGTGTTAAGGGTGTGATCTCAGCCTGGTTATGTAGGCACCCCTAGCATGGATGTAGTGTATCACCTTCGTTATATCTGGGAGCAAGGGTGTTTACAATTTATGCTGTTTTTTCGGAGTCTGGCGTAGGCGCAGCCCGTCGTAGACATCGCTGTTTCTGTTGAATAATGCCTAATCTATATACTGGTGAAATTCTTTCATCGCAATCTGCCTTTGCTTTACTATCTATGAAAGGGATTATTGAGAAACTTTTATAGCAAATGTTCATTCATCCAACAACAGCGATCGCACTCTCACACCCTTAAATCAAAAGCTTTTAACTATGGGTATTGTGGAGCGATCGCCTTTACTTTGTGCGTTGGCTCATCCACTGCTGAGTTGCGCGAATTGTACCTGAGTAAAAGAAACCTCTCCCTGGTTTTACTACGCAAAACCGTCCCTCTGCGACGGGCGAGAGGGACAGACTTGAACGAAAGTTCAAGGCAGGGAGAAGTTTGGTTTGTCAAACTCACATTACTGTTAGCTGAGTAAATCTGTTTCAGCGAGTAGGCACACCTACTTTCGCGTGTTTGTTAACGTAGTCCACAAATAATTGCTTCAGTCGGGGACTAACGCCAGCGTGTTCAAAGAATCCAAAACCCAGATTTCTAGCTTTTGCTAAGGTTTCTTCTGGTGTTAATCCTTCCTGGATAGCGATACTTAAAAGCGCAATTCCAGTCGATCGCATCCCGGCTGCACAATGCACAACTGCTGGTTTAGGAATTTGTTCTAGTATCGTGAGGATTTTGGTAATGGCCTCTTCATTCAAATTTTTTAAATCCACCTTGAGTGGAACATTCGTATAATGCAACCCCAATGATTCCGCTACTTTTTGTTCATTTTGGGAAAATCCTAACTCATCAGGCGATCGCAGATTTAAAACGGACTTAAAACCTTCTTGGATAGCTTGCTCAAGCTGCTTTGGGATAACTTGTCCTGTTGTTGTCAGGTTTTCGTTAATCTGTATGGCGTTGATCACATTCACTCCTTTTGACTTTCTAATGGCTTCCAGCTTGATAGATACTTGAATCAGCAAGCTTTGGGAAGATATTCAATTAAACACGGCAAAATTAGCTAAATATCAAATGATATTGCTTGATTACTTCAAAATATGACTCTTGAAGTTGGTTATTTTATTGCTTTATTTATAATATCCGGTTTGTCGATAGAGTTTGTGCTGTTTAAAACATATTATACGTTTTCTCGATATTTTTACAGTAATTTATACTTTGGGGGTTATACTATTAAGCAAGTTGGGTGAGCAATTGGCTCAAAATTTTCGCAACATAGTATAATTGTATACAATAAAATTTGCCCAAATTATTATCAATAGTAGTAAATCAGTACTAACAACTTTAGCGAAAGTTCACATAGATTAAGCACTAATGATACTTAATCAACCATGCAAGAAATTTTAGGCTTTAAGCATCAGTAATTTTTCTTATTTATTAGAGTGAACCAGGACATAAATATTGAATACAATCCTCAACCCTCTTTTAACAGTGGTTCTCCCCAAACTGCCACTGCGGCTGTAATTGCTAGCGTTACCGCAGGGAGTCACAATGTTCAGGAAATCAGACGGCAAATTGTCCAGCGAGTTGTAACTCAATTACAAACTGCTAATATTCAGTAAAGCATTGAGAATTTAGCTAGTGGATCTGTTGCGATGTCTTCTCTACGAGACGCTACGCGAACGACGGGCTACGCCACGCAACTAAAATTTCTTATAACATACCAAAAACTCAAACAGGCATGTAATCTGGATGCTAGTTTTGAATCTATGAGCACTAACGAAATATCTCTTAGACCTGCCCAGGAAACAGATGCGTGGGTACTGAGTGCAATTCATATTGCTGCTATTAAAGCTCTGCCTGCAACTTTTTACACCAGAAAAGAACTTTTAGCTTGGCGTAATAACCGCGACAAACCTGATGGTTCAAATATCTTAAAGAATATGAAAGTGGAAACTTTCTGGGTTGCGATCGAAGGAGATATTGTTATAGGTTTTGCTCGTTTTATTGTTGATGAACTCATCGGGCTGTATGTCCATCCTAAATATCAAGGTAAAGGGATCGGGCGTGCTTTAGTTCAACATTTTTGCAATGAAGCAACTGAGCAAGGTATAGATAAGGTAATTACAACTGCTAGCCTTTATGCTGAAGGGTTTTATTTACGACTGGGATTTACTGCCATCCAAAGAGCACCTCATTATTTAAGAAGTGGGGTAGTTGTTCCAGTTACTAAAATGAGTAAAACATTAACTAACGCACCGAAATAAATTTGACAGGGTAAAGATTTTCAATAAATTTAAAAATACTCTGGTATCAAGATTATTTTCCTCAAGTTACAACCGCTTTTTCCACATAACCTATGATGTAAGTAAGTACTTGCCAGCATAAATGAATAAAACCATCCGTTCATCAACTCTAACCCGTACACGTTTGATAGAAGCCGCCTCGCAGGTATTTGCCAGTTTAGGTGTTCAAGGAGCAACTACCCGTGAAATAGCTCGTATTGCTGGTGTGAATGAGGTGACTTTATTTCGCCACTTTGCTAGCAAAGAACAACTTCTGGGAGCAGTAATCAAAAATGCCTTGGCACTCCAGACAGAAGCCCTTGCACACACCCAAGCGTGGACGCAGGATTTAAAAATTGATTTAATACAGTATGCCCACCTTTACAATACTATGCTTGAGGCACAGGAAGACTTAATTCGTACCTTCATTGGAGAAGCAAAACGTCATCCTGAGGCAGCAAAACAAGTGATTCAAGAAGCTGCCAAACCCTTAAGAGAAAAACTAGTAGCTTACCTGCAATCGAGCCAGAGACAAGGCACTGTCAGAGCAGACCTTGATCCATTTCCAGCAGTCGATATGTTTACAGGAATGCTGTTAGCTGGAATGCTATGCCGCAGTGCAAAATTCAATCAGGGCAGCTATAGCTGTGAGGATTATATCGAAACCTGTGTAGATATTTTTGTGCGCGGTATCAGTGCTACTCCCAGCTCTCAATTTAGTGTTCTTGTCCCGTCGGTCGAATAAGGATTTCGTTGACACTAACGCGCGATGGCTGGGTAACGGCATAAACGATGTCTACGACGGGCTACGCCTACGCAGCAGGTGTTTCGTTAATCAGAAATGTTCTAGATGAATTGAAAAATTCAGAGACATCGACTTCTCAATCAGCAAGACTGGCTTTTCTACTTGTCATATATTTGGTAGAGTACCTAGATACTCTTAACTCCAGACTCCTTCGACTATATCAACGATAGCTTTCAATAAAATCCGGTAAATTGATGGAGTTACTGTATTTATGCTAGTTAGCAAACTATCATAGACAACTCCAAGAAGCAAGCTCTAGAGGTTTTCGTATAAGCAATGACTCAAAAAGCTGCCTTATCTCGATTTGCATTAGCATTTGTTGCAGGCTTTGTATCTGTTTTGCTATTTCACCAAGGTATGTTGGCGCTGCTACATGCAGTGAATTTCACGCCTCGCGCCCCCTATCCAACTGCACCGACACCACCATTCGGAATCCCGCAAATTTGGTCAAGCGCATTCTGGGGAGGGGTTTGGGGACTGATTTGGGTGGCATTCGCGCCTCGTTTTCGACATTATAAAAGCTATTGGTTAGCTGCATTGGTATTTGGTGCAATTTTCCCGACAGTAGTGGCTTGGTTTGTAGTCGCACCACTCAAGGGTCAGCCCATCGCTGGAGGCTGGAAACTTGTGGGAATAGTCACAGGTTTATTGGTTAATGGTGCTTGGGGTGTTGGAACCGCCGGGTTGCTGAAATTATTCTCTAGAAGGCAATTATTCAACAGCTAGACTTATTAGCAAGTAGTCCCGCGTAAAATTTATCGTTGGGATGAGACAGGAGGGAAGAGGGTTTTAGCCTAGTTTATCTTTCTTTACATAGTTTGGTTTTATTATGCCAACTTAACTTAGCTCAGAAAATAACGATAATATTATTTGAGTTATTCTGTAACTTAAATATAAAAAGGTTTGATCAAAATGGATTCTTTCGGTATTTACACACTTGCTAATGATGTGGTGTTTGACCAACTAGTAGCTTTGCTAAACAGCATTGAGGTAAATGTTAGCGCAGATATTCCTATTTGTATTATTCCCTATGATGAGCGGTTAGACCTAGTTAGGCAAGAAGTTAGTGCTCGAAAGAATGTAATCCTGTTTGATAATTGGGACGTAATTCAACGCTGGGAAGAATTTGCTCATCAGGTTTGGGCTGCTCATCCCAGAGAAAAAGATAAAAAATTATCACGTCCTAGTTGGTACAAAAGTCATTTACAAAGAAAGTTTGTTGCCTTTGAGGGTATTTTTGATAAATTTGTATTTTATGACGGTGATAGTTTGGCAATGAAGCCAGTCAATAATGTAATTGACAAGCTAGAAACATACGATTTTATTTTTGATGATTGGGAACACCTTAAGGATAGACCTGTTGCAGCGTTGAATATTTCCGTTATAGAAAAAACTGGACTATATACAGAAGCAGATATACGTCCTAAGCTGCATTGTTCTAGCTTTTTTGGATCTAAACGGGGATTATTTACTGTTAAGGAAATTGAAATAATGAAGGAGCGATTAATTACCCATAGGGAAGTTGAATGGATTAATGGACATGGATGGTGGGATGATGCTTTTTTGTTTAATTATATGACTTTGTGCTGCGATCGCCCGCTTTTTAACTTTACACTTAGCCCCAATGGCAAAGATAGAACAGGCAACTGTGCCAATGCAGATCCTTTCGTCAATATTAATAATGTTCTTTATAATCAAGATGGCTTAAAACCAGTTCACCGCATCCATTATATGAGTTATTCTTCTCGTGATTTTGCTTACTTATGCCAAGGAAAAGATATTAATATCTGTTATGCAAATGAGTTTTTACACTATCGCTTTCTCAAACAGCCAGAACAAAAGCCAAAACAGCTAAGACCACTTAGTATGATTGCAAAAACTAATAATTTTCTCAACAGAACAATGAATAAAATTCAAAGAGCTATCCGCTAAATATAGCTTTATTGGCGATAGATTAAATTAACAATTGATTAAACTTTCTATTTTGTATATTTTATAGATTAATATGTAATATGCCTAAAATTACTGTTTGCGTTCCTACTTTTAATCGTGTTAATCTCCTTCCTTATGCCATAGAGAGTGTACTCAATCAGTCTGAGCAAGATTTTGAACTAATTGTTTGTGATGACGGTTCTAGCGATGGTACACCTGAGTTGATGTCACAGTACACAGACCAACGCATTAAATATATCCGTCATTTGCAAAATATTGGTAAAAGTAATAATATGCGCTCTGGCTTTGATGCTGCCAGTGGCAAATATTTTATTAAATTTGATGATGATGATCGGTTAACACCAGATTTTCTCGCAAGTACCGCAGCTATTCTTACTCAAGACTCTAGCATTGATTTTGTTGGCACAGACCATTGGATAATTGATATTAACAATGTGCGAGATGAGGTAAAAACTCAAGAAAATTCTCATCGCTGGGGTAGGAAGAATTTACCAGCAGGTGTTGTAGATAATTTGTTGGAAGTTGTATTTATTCAACAAAGCTTTCAAATTGGAGCAACATTATTTCGCCGTAAAGCATTGCAAGAATTAGGATATATGCAGCCAAATCTGCAAAATTGTGAGGACAATGATTTATTTGTGCGTCTGGCCTTGGCTGGCAAAAATGGCTATTACTTACCAGAATTATTGATGGAATATCGCTCACATGCAGAACAGCAAGGTATCAATCGAGCTATTCCTTATTTATTTGATAAAATCCGATATTTAGAAAGTTATAAATTTGAATCTGAAAAAATAGAAACAATCAGAAAAAATCGTCTAACTGAAACGCAGTTATTATTAGGTTTACGTTTAATTGAAAAAGGTGAAACGCATAGAGGCAGAGAGCTAGTTTTGGCAGGACAGTCTTTTTCAACTATTAAAGCTTGGACTGGTTTAGGATTATCATTGTTACCAGTTGGGTGGCGAGGTAAGGCGTTTAATGCACTGCGACAGGTGCGGGGTTAAGCTATAGGAATGTGTTAGTGCAGCCCACCGCAGGCATCGTTTTTTATATCCTAGTAGATAATGTCTCACACAAAAGCGCAAAGAAAATTATCTATTTTACACTGCGTTAACATACTTTACTAAATTAATCTCAGTCAATTATTTTCCTGACCACTGATCAACTATTTCAAGCATTTTTTCACTACTTATGGCTTTAATCATCTTTTTACCATGTGGTATTTTAATCCTTTCTACTATATCATTCAAGGATTTAAACTGTTGATCATTTCGTTCATTTTCTACTATTTCTGCTATCTGAGAAGCTTTTTTCTGATTAAAACCAGCATTACGTAATTTGGAAGCAATTTCAACTGGACTAAACGTTTTAAAAACTTCTATCAGTTCAGTCTTATCAGCCATTTGCTTTTTAATATCTTTGACTTCATTTTCTAACTTTGCATTAGTAGTTGCTTGCTCAAATAGTTGCTTAGTTATTTTTTCAAAACGTGACTCCAAATTGATTAAAAACTGTTCAATATCTTTTGATTCCAATGCTACTTTTTCTGAAAAATCAGCTTTTGACTGTCTAAATAATTCAACTTGCTTTTTTAAAGTCTCCTCATTTTCAGACTCAATAATAAATACCCCAATCATTTCAGCTTTACGAGGATCTATTTCTCTTGCCCTAGTAGCAGCGTGATACTCAAAATGTCCATCAACGACCTCAAAGGAATCGATGCCTGAACGACGAATAATTATAGGGTTAATAACTCCCGCCGCTTCTAGAATAAGATTTGCTGCTTGTTCTAGCTGATCATCTATAAAACTTGATCGAGCTACAGTAGAAGTAATTTTTTTAATAGCAACTAGTGATGTAGATAATTTCATTAAGTCAACCCTATCTTTTGTAAAACTTCTATTGCCAATAATTCAAATTCTTGTGCAGCAGTTGAATCGGGCTTAAAATCAAGCACAGAAATTGGATCAGCTACTTCCATATCTCCTATAATCAGAAACTTTTCAGCGCATTTTGCTAAGTCATCTCTGTCATAAATCACTGTATTCATGACCTCGAAATCATATCGTTTTGGAATAGCTTCTAATCTTTTAGGTAAAGTATGTTTTACAAATTGATTGTTAGTAGATATTTTACAAGCAAGTACACCTAAAATTTCAAGTTGAGGCTTTCTTATTTGTTTTCTAAATCCATTTATTTTTTTGATAAATTCCCTAACATTTATTAGTCCTTGATTAGCAAATGGTTTTAGATCGGAAGGAATAATAAGGTAGTCAGCAGTAATTAGAGCAATCCTAGCATACAGATTTAATGAAGGTGGGGTATCAATCAATACTACATCATATTGTTCTGCTACTGCACTGAGTTTTTGAGCAAGCATCATCTTACTGTCTTCTTGCTGAATTAACTCATTTTCATAATTCATTAAACTAATATGAGAAGGAACAACACTAATTTCTGGATTTGTGAATTGAGATTTTCTAGCGACTTCCTCTATAGGATAAAAATCTTCTGATTGCAAAATATGACGAATATTAGAATCTTTGATATCATCGAATTCTTCATCATCAAATTTGACTAAACCTGTAGCAAATGTTGTATTTGCTTGACTGTCAAGATCAATTACCAAAACTTTTTTACCTTTTTTTCTAATAGCAGCAGCTAAATTAACTACAGTAGTTGTCTTACCTACGCCGCCTTTATTATGGTAAATCGCAATTGTTTTCATTATATGTTGCCTCTTCCTCTTAGTTTCAAAAATCAATTTTTCTTCAGTTATTTGAACTTCTGGTTTATCTATTAACTGTCCTTCTTTCAAACTCTCTCTACCAATTACACCTTTAATCTTTTCTAATTTCGGCTCGACTTCTTTCCCAGAGCATTGAAATACTAATTTAATATCAGTCTGTAATTTTTCATAAATTCTAATCTCTTTGCCATTGGTCAATAATCCATACCTGACATTCAAGCTGGTTAAATAATGCCTGAGTCGGGGGACATGATTATTTAAGTTTTGTTTGGGATGCTTTGCCTCCATAACGACACTCAACGGCGAGTTAGCATCTAAGACAAAGGGAATCACTTGTGCGGCAAATGCTAAGAAATCTAAGCGGATGCTACCAACGGCAACTTCTTGATGCCAGGTGTCAGGAGTATAACCTAGCTGCGGTAGCAAATATTGCACTATGAGTTTGCTTTCAACTTCGCTTTCGTTACGGCATAGCTCAGGATTAAAAGGCAATATTTTTCTACCTCAAAATAATTATTGGACTTGGGATAAAACCTGATATTTGCTAGATTATCACATAGCCTTAATTGTATTGAGTGATATAAATCACTTAGAAAGATATAAATAATTATCATATTCTGAGAGCTAGCCATATTCAAAAGAAACAGGCTACGTATGTATTTCCCCATTACCTTTATAAATGGATAGAATCAAAGTGTTTACCTATTTGCGCTAAAAGTTTTGGCTACTGTATCTTGTCCCCACTGCCATCAACTCGTTGATAGACAAGCTATTAGTTGTCCCTATTGCCGGACGACACTCAAAGCTTACGGTCATCCCGGTATTCCATTGCACCGCGCCACTGGGGACGGGTATCTGTGCGACACCTGCACTTATCACGCTGATGATACTTGCAATTTTCCCCAGCGTCCCTATGCCAAAGACTGTACCCTCTACCAAAATATTGAAGAGACAAAGTTAGATTTGCAACAGCAGCGTTACACTAACAGTTTTGCGGTAACTGTGAAAACTTGGGTAAAACGCAATCAGAGTTTACTGTTGATATTAGGTTTATTATTGGTTTGTTTATTGTTTGTTGTATTAAGGTCTTGATTTGTGTTGACTGGGAATTGGGGAATATAGCGCTTATCGGATGAGTCCAATACAGACCTAACCCCCAGCCCCAGTCCTCGCAACTCCAATACATCTATATAATAGTAAAATAGTCACTATGAGCGATCGCTATATTTTGAAACGTATATATACATACAGACAGGAAATCATAAAAGAAAATAAAGAAACCTGTCTTTCGCCTCACCAAATAATAAGATACTAATAGTAGTAGCATATACAGAAAATCAATTTGTAGCCCCATAAAACTCATATTTGAGTGCATCTGAGTACAGCTTAATATATTGCAAAATATCTTGACGAAATCTTAAGTAAAAGCTTACAGGTAAAGTTTCTTGTAGCGAGCACAGAAATTCTTAACCCCTGCCCCCAAAATACTAGCACCCCTATCCTTAAACACTAGCGCCCCTACCCCAAGAGAAATTTTAAGTTTATCTTGAGTGGGGGTTTCGGCGTTTGAGTACAACCTTAATAAATCCAATAAATCCAATCAGCATTGGGTTTTATATCCAGTTGGAAGTCGCCTGATATAAGCATAAAAATAGCACATGGCTCTTTCTACCAGATAGACATTACCGATGCAACAGTCTTTAGACAGTATTAGCGATCCCCCAACTACTAAAACGCAGGATTCTGCACATACATCCATGCTGAAAAATTTACTCTCTGGCGTTTTTTTTGAGCCATTATTGAGTGATTTTCGCATTATTTTTGAGCGCGATCCAGCAGCACGGAATTGGCTAGAGGTGGTGTTTTGCTATCCAGGATTGCACGCACTCTGTTTGCATCGTCTTGCTCACTGGTTACATGGTCGAGGAGTCGGTTTTATCCCCCGGTTTATTTCCCACTTGGGACGATTTTTGACGGGAATTGAAATTCACCCAGGTGCAGAGATTGGTCAGGGTGTGTTTATCGACCACGGAATGGGTGTTGTCATTGGCGAAACTGCGATCGTCGGCGACTACACACTGATTTACCAGGGCGTTACCCTTGGCGGAACTGGTAAAGAAACTGGTAAGCGTCATCCCACAGTGGGTAAAAATGCAGTGATTGGGGCGGGTGCGAAAGTTTTGGGTAATCTGCAAATTGGCGATCGCGTCCGTATTGGCGCAGGTTCCATTGTCTTGCGCGATATCCCCAACGATTGCACAGTTGTGGGAGTTCCCGGTCGAATTATTTCTCGGAATCAAAACGCCAGCCTTTCTCCTTTAGAACATGGAAAGCTACCCGATGTGGAAGCAACCGTGATTCGTTCTTTGCTCTCGCGCATTGAGCAACTCGAAAAACAACTGCAAACTTTAAGACAAGAGTTAGGAGTTAAGAGTTAGTAATTATTCTCCCTCATCTCCCTTATCCTCCTCATCTACCTCACTCCCCCCACTGCCAAAATGAGAAAATTAAACGCCTCACAACTTAATTCCGATCCTTTAGGCGATCAAGTTTTGCAGATTCCTTTGAGCGATCGCTGGCGAATCCATCACCGATTGCAAGAGTTAAAAATTCAGAGTTCCTGTCCCCCCGATGGTTCTTTACGAGTGCAAGTGAACAATTTGGTAGAAGCGATTTTAATTCGCAGTACTGTTATGCAATTTCTTGCTTCTCGTCATGAATTATTAGAGTGGTTAGAGCGTTGCTGGGATTACAGTGATGAGTCATGAGTCTTTCAAAAATATCTAATTCAGACACGATTAATCTTGAATTCATGACGCAATGACTGCACTTCATCCTTTTTGTTCATAGATGCACAAAGCTCGAATAGGTTTAGAAGTTGAAGTTACTGTAAGCTAGCAGAATTTGTTGCAGACTGAGGGAGATTAACCGAGTTTTAGATTTTATCCAGTCTACTAAATCTGAAATTTCCCTGACATATAGCAACAATTAAAAAGGCGAAATTACCAAACCAGACTGGGGATTTCTGATTTTTAATTTTTTCCCAAATTAAGAAATTGAAAGTTCAATCAATTATGGCGACTCGTAACAGAGATATAAAACTCCTCACTTTTTTGCACAACGAACTTGAACTTTCAAATGCCGATATTGCTGTAGCTCTGCGACACCGTGAATTAGAAAATGGCCCGTTACCGATGCTCCTCTGGCAGTATGGTTTAGTTGACTTGGAGCAGCTAGGAAAGATTTTTGATTGGCTAGCAGAACAAAGTTAGCTAATTTGAACCCTTTAACTTGAAGTACCATTACCTGCCTAAATTACACACCAATGCTCTAGAAAATTTGAGGTTACTAAGATGATTACATCATTAATTGCTGGATTCTGTGTTTTACTTTGTTCAGGGTTCGCTAATAGTTATATTAGTTCATTGCTACTCGAACAAATTTCACCTGACATCGGTAAAAACGATTAGTAAATTATACATGGTTTTAGTTCCCTGCCATACAGATGTGATGCTGCTAATAGGTCAATAATTAAGGATCATGTATCCTACATTATGAATTGTGATATTTTTAGCATTTACCATCGCGGGGAATTGTAGAGAGAAAGGATATTAAGAATACTTCCAAGAGAGGGATATTTGCAATGAATCAAATCATAATTAATGACACTACATTACGTGATGGTGAACAAGCAGCAGGTGTTGCTTTTAACCTAGAAGAAAAAGTAGCGATCGCTAAATTTCTCGATGCCATTGGTATTCCCGAATTAGAAGTTGGTATACCGGCAATGGGTGAAGAAGAAACCCGTGCGATCGCAGCAATTTCTGATTTAGGTTTACAAGCAAAACTCCTGGGCTGGAACCGTGCTGTCATCTCAGATATTAAGGCTTCTATCGCTTGCGGTCTGAACCGGGTGCATATTGCCATTCCCGTTTCTGGTATCCAAATAGCCGCCAAATTCCACGGTCAATGGCGAGTAAGTTTGCAAAAACTCAAAGACTGTATCAGCTTCGCTGTCGATCAAGGTCTTTGGGTAGCAGTCGGCGGAGAAGATTCTTCCAGAGCCGATGAAAACTTCCTCTTAGATGTAGCGCTTTATGCTCAAGAATGGGGTGCATCCCGGTTCCGCTTCTGCGACACCGTAGGAGTTCTCGACCCTTTCACCACCTATACCAAGGTTAAACGGCTGGTTTCAGCTTTGATGATTCCCCTAGAAATCCACACCCACAATGATTTTGGTCTGGCAACTGCCAACGCTCTTGCGGGTATCAAAGCCGGAGCCTTATCAGTGAATACCACAGTCAACGGATTAGGTGAAAGGGCGGGAAATGCAGCTTTAGAAGAAGTTGTCATGGCGATCAAACGCATCTACGGCGTTGATTTAGGCATCGACACTCCCAGTTTGCTGGAACTGTCTCAACTAGTTGCAGCCGCATCAGGAGCTAGCGTACCACCTTGGAAAGCGATCGTTGGCGAAAATACCTTTGCTCACGAATCTGGCATCCATGCTCACGGGGTACTACAAAACCCTATTACCTATGAACCATTTGCTCCCGAAGAGGTGGGTTGGGAACGGCGTTTAGTATTAGGCAAACATTCTGGACGGCATTTGGTTTCAAACTTGCTAGAACAGCATGGAATTTTCTTGAACTCCCAAGAAACCCAATCTGTTTTAGACGCAGTGCGCCATCAATCGGTACAGAAAAAACGCAGCCTGACGACAGAAGAACTATTGAATTTGGTCAGAGAACAGAGGTACTCTCATGCAACGCGATGAATTAGAACTAAACTTGCCACCTGCTTTTGAAATTGGTGAAAAAGTCAGAGTTCGGAAACTGCTCAAAAACGATGGTACCTTTCCTGGTAAAGAAGTCGGGCAAGTTTTAGTGAACAAAGGAGATATCGGCTACATAGCCAGTATAGGAACATATTTGCAGACTTCCTATATCTATGCTGTGCATTTCTTGGAAACAGGATTCGTCGTCGGCTGTAAGAAAAAAGAACTAGAATCTGTTGAGGAATCTCATGAAAGTAATGCTACGCATGAATGATGCCGGTACTTTAGTAGTTTACGTTGCTAAAAAAGACCTTGAAGAAGAAGTAGTCAAACAAACCGATGGAAATGATGGCAAGATTCTTACCCTAGCAAATGGTTGGGAATTGGAATTTCGTGATTTGCCAGACACAGCAAATTTACCCCAAACAGTAGAAGCTAAACGCCTCGCTTAAAAACAGTTAGGAGTTAAGAGTTATGAGTTATGAGTTATAAGCTTTAACTCCTAATTCCTCACTCCTAACTCCTCACTTTTAACTCCTCACTCCCTACTCCTAACTTTTTATCAATCATGGGTAACAAGTATTTGACGTTATCAGAATTGAATCTTGAGGGACAGTTACTAGGTTTTGTTGGTGGTGAACCAGGAAAATATAAATACTTGCAATTAGCAGTTCCATCTGGAAATGTAGAAATTAAACTGCCTAAAGAATTGCGCCGTTTACTAAGTTCATCCTTAGTTCCTGGCCAGAAAATTCGCGTTTGTGGTCATAGTAAGCTAGACTCGCGTACAAGTAAAATAAAAATTAAAGCCTATCGAGTGACACCAATTGATGCGTGTCCAAATCAAGAATTACCGCCTCAAATCAAAGCGAGGATTATGGTATGTCAAAAGTCTGGTTGCCTGAAACGTGGTGGTAAAGGGTTATTATCAGATTTAGAAAAAACTTTGTGCGATCGCGGTTTACTAGACAAAGTTACTATTGAACATACTGGTTGTCAAAAATGCTGTGGCAGCGCCCCCAACTGTGTTTTACACCTTGGGAAAAAGAAATACAAGAATATTCATCCTGATGCGATCGCAACTTTGCTAGAAAGTCACTTAACTTCAGAGTAATAAGCTTCTCTAGCTATTCTTAAAATAATACACAACTTTGTAGGGGTAAAAATTTTACCCCTGTTTTTGTTGGTATAGTATAGCACCCTTGTCAAACTGCGATCGGCTAACTTATAACTGCTGCAACATTAGTAATACCGAATACAAACAGAACTTATAAAAAGTTCCAGTAGTCTTGTTCAAGCTGGACTAAAACTATAGTTATTGTATATACATTTTCTGCAAATACCTTAAATAGCTAAAAATCAATGTCCTTGTTTAGCAACTTACTGAACCTACATTCAGCAAGCAAGCCGCTTGAAGATTTTTTTACTGAGATTGTTGCTTATTTTCTGTCCCTGAATAATGATATTCTACTTGGTTGGCTAAAACATCACTCAATTATTAATGATGATAATTATTCCAGCATCAAGATTTCAACTCAACAAGAACACAAAAAACTTGAAAGGCATACTGAAGATAGTAGATTGGATATTGTAGTTGAACTATCAGATGGTTTAAATACAGATGTAATATTTATTGAATCAAAAGTTGGTTCTCGTGATGATAAAAATGTGTTAGAAAAATATGCTGAAATTTTGAGTAATTTACCAAATGTTAGACATCGAATTTTAGTCTACATTACTCGTGATTATGATCCAAAAAAAGAAATTAAAACTCCAGCATTTAATTTAGAGCCAAAAGTAAGTTTTTATCAATTGAGGTGGCATCAATTTTATGCCAGTTTACAACAACACGGGGCTGATATCTTAGCACAAGAAATATTAAGTTTTATGAGGAGAAATGGAATGTCTACCACTAATCAATTTTCATCGGTTGATTTATTGACAATGGTGAATTACAACAAAACTCTCAATCTCATGGAATCAACTCTCAGTGAAGAAGTACAGCAGGAATTCAAGCTAGCTTTTGGAGGTGTTATCAACGGTGCAGCAAGTAGGACTCAATGGAAATGGGACGAGAGATATATTATCTACACCCACCTTTCTCCCTTAAAATGGGACTTCTGGTGTGGTGTTGGATACTTCGATTTAAATCCAAGTAATTTAACTGATTATCCATATTTAGGTATATTTTTGCAGGTTTCTCATAGGTTTGGACAACGCCCAAAAATTATTGAATCTATGCAAAAAATAATTAACGATAAACCAAATCTATGGATTCCTAGTAATTTAAAAGTTTTACCAGCATGGTCAGGTATATTTTATCGCAAAAGCTTACAAGAGTTTTTATCTGAAAAAGACCAGTTATCTGCTATTAAATTATTTTTCCAAGAGTCAATAAAGGAATTAAAAACGGTTCAGGAACAATATTTTGATTTTCCTTGGAAGGGTGTAAGTATAGAAGCAACTACAGAAGGTGATAAAGAAGAATACCCAGACACTTCATTATCTTCTATCGCATCACTTTAATCACCTACAGTTATATTAAGATAAAAATAACTCTGCATTCTCATAGTTGTTATGAGCCTTACCACTGCTAAACGCTTTACTATAGCTGAATATCACCGTCTAGCTGAACTCGGCTTCTTTGAGGAGAATGACCGAGTTGAGCTAATTAAGGGTGAAATAATCCAGATGGCAGCAAAAGGTACACCGCACTCTGTTTGCAGCACCCGCTTATATCGGGAGTTGTTCAAGCTGGTTCTAGAAGAGGCGGTTCTTCGAGGACAAGAACCAATTATTATACCTGATGACAGCGAACCAGAACCCGATCTAGTCATTGTGCGAAATCGTCCTGATGACTATTTAGAAGCTCATCCTAGCCCCTCTGATGTATTATTGGTAATTGAAATTTCTAATTCCACTTTGAAATATCACCAAGATGTAAAATTATCTGTTTATGCAGAAGCTGGTATTCCCGACTATTGGATATTTAATTTACTAGATAACTATCTAGAATCTTACAGTGAACCTTATAAAGATTTGCAAGGTAAATTTGGTTATCGTCGTAAGTTAATTTTTCTGCCTAATGAGTCAGTTAATTTGCCATATTTTTCTGATTTAGTTCTGGATTTATCTAAGGTGTTTCCAGTTAATGTATAAAAGGCTATGTCTAATGACAAGTCACTGTGCGTCTACGCTGGACACCAATTTAAATCAATCCTTCCAATGCGTGTTGCAAATCATTTGTCACATCAGCAACAGCTTGTCTAGCACCCAAACGATTTTCCTTATACGCCGGGTAACGCTCAGAAATAGATATAGGTTCACCCACAGTAATTTTTACTTTTTGCTTACCCAATTGCGGACGCTGTAAACGTTTATCGCCTTTTATTTTAGCAATCATTTGCCATAAAATTAAAGTTGTCTCAGCAAACCTTTCTACCGTTGGATTTTCCCGAATATAATTACCAGAAACTGCCACAAAACTTTCTACTAACCGCATGTGCCACATCCGGGCATTCGCTTCTTCTGCAACGCGATCGCCTAAAGCTCTTTCAACAGCAGATACCCCTTTTACATCCTTAAATTCTTCTCTAAATATATAATTCCACCCCGCTTGTTCTACCCTCCGGCAACGGTCACTTAAACTACCTTTTGACTGCAAATTAAAATACTGTTCTGATATTTGTAGTGCAGCATTTAACAAAGCTTGTAAACGAACTGCTAATGCTTCATTTCTATCTTCAATTCCTTCTACTGCTGTTTTGGCATCTGCTAGCTTTAGATGATAAAATCGCGTGTAAAATTTTTCCATCAACGAAAGTAAATGTTCTGCCAAGGTTAATAACCGGGGATAAAGCGACTCTATAGAAGCATGTTCTGATGGATTCACAGGTAAACCACTAGCCGCTTCCAATTCACTTAAAAGATTAGCGATCACACCCCAAGGAGCATCAACGTAACTATATTTAATCCCAACTGGTACAATTAGAACCTGTTCGGGGCGTTCAGCTTTGTGCAAATCTTCAGCACACCAGAACCCTAATTGGGCAATACCGGGTTCTAAGGGGCTAATATTCTCCGATAAACCATTAGTTGCACCCTCTGGCGCAGCAGCCATCGGGAATTTCCCATTGGCGAACAAGTCACGCGCCGAACGTAACCCCGTCCAGTCAGCCTTACCTCGCTGAATCGGAGTACCACCTAAATGAGAAGCAATCCAGCCAACATGGGAACCTGCCCATAGAGGAATGCCGCGATCGTAGATAAAATGAGCGTGAATGGGATGTTGTAGTGTTGTACCTTGCGATCGCGCTACCTTTGGTACAAGTTGAGACAACAAATAGGCCAAACAAAACGGATCGTCTGTTTTCGGATGGCGAAATGCCAGCATAAAACGGATCTTACCCTCCTGAAACTGGCGATAGAGATCCACCAGAACCTCTACGTTGTCTGCTTCAATTTGGGTAATAGATGTTTGCCAGTTTATCCAACTGGGTAGCAACAGATGGACGAATCGTAGAAATAAGGGGTTAAACGCCGGAGGAATAAATTCTAAGGGTGCCTGTGCTTGATAAATTACATCTGCCAAGGTAGTTTTCTCCTAAAGTTGCGATCAAAAAAGGCGGAAGGCTATAAGTAAAAATGAAAAAGAAATAACGCTGTGTACTTTGTACTTCATCCTTAATACTTCATACTTTAGTTGACATAGAAATTAGTGATTCTGGAAAGGCTATAAACGATGCGACTTTCACAAATGTTATTCGTTACACTCCGGGATGATCCAGCTGATGCTGAGATTCCTAGTCATAAATTATTACTCCGTGCAGGTTACATTCGTCGCATCGGTAGTGGTATCTATGCTTATTTGCCTTTGATGTGGCGAGTACTGCAAAAAGTTTCCCAGATTGTGCGGGAAGAAATGAACGCTACAGGCGCACAAGAATGTCTTTTGCCACAATTACAACCGGCTGATTTATGGAAGGAATCGGGACGCTGGGACACTTACACCAAAGCCGAGGGGATCATGTTTTCCCTAATTGACCGCCGTGAGCAACAATTAGGATTAGGCCCAACTCATGAAGAAGTAATCACAGCGATCGCTCGTGATATGATTCGCTCTTATCGCCAACTACCCCTGCATCTCTACCAAATTCAAACCAAATTCCGCGATGAAATTCGTCCCCGCTTTGGTTTGATGCGCGGACGAGAATTTATCATGAAGGACGGCTACTCTTTCCATACCGATGAAGCCAGTCTCAAAGAAACTTACCAGGATATGTATAAAGCGTATAGCAATATGCTGCGACGTTCTGGTTTAGCTTTTCGGGCAGTAGAGGCTGATTCTGGTGCAATTGGTGGTTCTGGTTCCACAGAATTTATGGTACTAGCGGAAGCTGGTGAAGATGAAGTTCTCTACACTGAGGATGGTAAATACGCCGCTAACGTAGAAAAGGCTGTTTCTTTACCAATTGATGCCGAAACCTCACGGTTTACAACCTACGAGAAACGCGATACACCTGGAACAGAAACGATTGAAAAGGTGTGTCAACTCCTCAACTGTTCTCCCACTCAATTGGTGAAAAACGTCCTTTATCAAACCGTTTATGATAATGGTATAACGGTGTTAGTTCTGGTGAGCATCCGAGGCGATCAGGAAGTTAATGAAGTCAAATTGCAAAATGAATTGACCAAATTAGCTTCTGAATATGGGGCTAAAACTATTATTAGTTTGAATGTACCAAATGTAGAAGCCCAACAAGCATGGACAGCTAAATCTCTCCCTTTAGGCTACATTGCGCCAGACATCGCAGATGAGTATATTACCGCCAACAAACAGATCAATCCCAAGTTTTTGCGCTTGGTGGATCAAACAGGGGTTGATTTAAAAAACTTTGTTACAGGCGCGAATGAAACTGATTATCACGTAGTTGGTGCTAATTGGGGTGAGCAATTTCCACTACCAAGCGGTGTAGTAGATATACGAAAGGCAAGACCAGGCGATCGCGCCATCCATAACCCAGAACAAACCTTACAAAGCGCCCGTGGAATTGAAGCAGGTCACATCTTCCAATTAGGCACTAAATATTCCCAAGCGATGGGAGCAACTTATACCAATGAACAGGGTGAAGAAAAGCCACTATTTATGGGTTGTTTTGGCGTAGGTGTATCACGACTAGCCCAAGCTGCCGTAGAGCAATCTTACGATAAAGATGGGATTATTTGGCCAGTTGCGATCGCACCTTATCACGCGATCGTCACAATTCCCAACATTAAAGATGCTCAACAAATCGAAATCGCCCAAAAACTTTACACAGAACTCAATCAAGCGGGAATTGAAACCCTACTCGATGACCGCGATGAACGAGCTGGAGTGAAATTTAAAGATGCTGACTTAATTGGCATCCCTTACAGAATTGTAACCGGGCGGGCGATCGCTAATGGCAAAGTCGAAGTTGTGGAAAGAGCGACCCGCAAATCTCAAGAAATTGTCATTGAAGAAGTGACAACTACACTCAAACAGTGGATTACTGCCGCCAGTCAGGTAAAAAATTAAACGCTTAACCTACGCAGAGGACTCAATACTTTACTTTGCGTTCCTCTGCGTTTTACTCAGCGTTCCTCTGCGTTGTAAATTTAATCTTCAATCATCTCCAAAAAGAATGAGATTTACATAATTTGGTAGGTGACGGATTAGAAATAGAAATCCTAAAATTGAATTAGGGACTTGCAGAATTGAAAGGCATAAAGTCTCCTCCAGGTAGTGGGAAACTCTTCAGTTATAAGTATCGTCCTTAACCAGGCTGCTCCTCACATAACTACCATATCAGCCCTAGTCAGGAAGGTTTTGAACATGAAAGACCAACAAGGATCTAATCGTATTTCTTCAGGCGTAATTGCAGCCGTCTCAGCGGCGGTTGTAGCGGTGGGTGGCGGTGTGGCTTGGTTTACTTCACAATCCAGCAATACTCCCACACCGTCAAACCCCTCTGGGCGAATCGTTCAACCAGCACAGCCATCAACTAGGCAGCCAAGTAATGAGCAAACCCCTAACGTTTATTGGCTAAGACCAAAAGATAAAAGTGTTGTTTTGGTTCCCCAGCGTCTGAAAGTAGCTTCTATAAGACCCAATCAGCCTTTAGAATCAGCTTTTCAAAGTTTGTTAGCAGGCCCAACAGAAGGAACAGATTCAACAACCATCCCCAAAGGAACCAAGCTATTGGGACTGAAGACAGAAAATGACGAAGTTCACGTTAATTTATCCGAAGATTTTACCAGCGGTGGTGGTAGCACCTCAATGATGGGCCGCGTGGGACAAGTTGTTTATACTGCGACAACTTTAAATCCCAAAGCCAAAGTGTACATTGATGTGAACGGCAAACCGTTAGATGTTTTAGGCGGTGAAGGTGTAGAGTTACAACAACCGCTAACTCGTGAAAGCTTTCAGAAAAACTATCCGCTTTAAAAAAGTTAGGAGTTACAAGTTAGGAGTGAGGAGTTTTCACTCATAACTCATAACTCATAACTCATAACTCTCTTACAATTACCGTTTGCTATTTAAAACACGAAAATTACGGGCTTGTTCTTCTAACCTTGTGGCGAGGCGATCGCAAACCCGATTACATAAATCAAAAATCATTTGATCTTCCACCCGGTAATAGGCGCAAGTTCCTTCACTGCGGCGGCTAAGAATACCCGCTTGCCACATTACCTTCAGGTGTTTCGATACATTTGCCTGAGAAGTCTGTGTTGCCTCTACCAACTCTTGCACGCATTTCTCTTCATCCCGTAATAAGTGTAGCAGCCGCAGGCGCATTGGCTCACTTAACAGGCTGAAGTATTCAGCTACTTGTTGCACCACTTCTGGTGGTAAAGGCAACGTTTGTTTCATCAGGATTGACCCACAAGGACTGAAAATTTTAACGATGACTCATTTGGGATGACTCATTTGATATATAGATTAATACTTAATCAGGGTTAATTCGCATCAAAGGTTGACCATATTCTACTGGGTCACCATTTTGGAGGAGAATTTCCATCACCTGTCCAGAGACTTCGGCTTCGATTTCATTCATCAGCTTCATGGCCTCAATAATACAGACTGTTTGACCCTTGCGGACGCGATCGCCCACTTCCACAAATGCCGCTTCCCCCGGTGCAGGAGCGCGATAAAATGTTCCCACCATTGGGGAAGGCACTTCTAATAATCTCTGGTCAATAGTTAAGGGGGCATTTACTGACAACTGTAATTGTGTGCTAGTTCCAGTATTCTCAAACACCCGAGATGTGGATACCTCCGTTACCTGACTCGCGTTCACCTGGTTTCCCCCAGATGAACCCGATGTCAAGCCAGAACCTACCACACCGCCGAAGGTCGCTTGACCTACCGACAACATCTGATTGCTGACGCTCACAGCCTTACGGACTGTTAGTTCAAAATCATCGCTTTTGAGCGTGACTTCTGCAATATCTGTTTGTGCGATAGTTGCCAGTAGTTGGCGAATTTCATTAAAGTCCAATGGCACAGTTTTTATTACCTCGACCTATCTGTAAATTAGCATCTTAAGTGTGGCAGGGATTTAATCCCTATGTAGGGATTTCAATCGGGACTTGCATCTCCATAGAGATGAAAGTTATTCCCTGCTGATATACTTATCTTCCTGAGTATCAACTTTGATGCGTTCTCCTTGGGAAATAAACAAAGGAACCATCACAATTGCACCAGTTTCCAGAGTTGCTGGTTTTGAGCCACCTGTGGCAGTGTCACCTTTTAAACCTGGATCTGTTTGTACAATTTCCAGAACCACAGACTTAGGCAATTCTACTCCCAGCACTTGGTCGCCCCACTTAATAACTTCAGCTTCCATACCTTCCTTCAGGTATTTGACGCGATCGCCAATTTGTGCGCGGGTCAATCTGCCTTCTTCGTAGGTTTCCATATCCATAAAGACGAACTCATCGCCCTCTTTATAGGTATGCTGCATCGTGCTTTTTTCTAGCGTGGCTTGCGGCACTGTTTCCCCTGCTCGGAACGTTTTTTCCATCACGCTCCCACTCTGGACATTTTTTAACTTAGTTCGTACAAAGGCGGAACCTTTGCCTGGCTTGACGTGCAAGAATTCGAGCACTCGCCATACAGACCCATCTAATACAATGGAAACACCGGGTCGAAAGTCGTTACTGGAGATCATGAAACTTTCAAATTTTGGAAGACAATCGGCATTTATTGTACCCTTCTAGGGTCGTCATTGGGCATTTGTCATTAGTTAGTTGTCATTTGTCATTTGTCATTTGTTCACCTGGACTAGACCTCTGCTCCACTCATCACCTAACGTGGGAAGATTATTTATGGGTTACGTCCAGTCAACAATTTAATGCTGCATTTGAGTTATCCCATGCTTAACTTATTAAAATCCTGGCTGAAGAACAGCCTAATGGCAATACTGCTGGTAACAATATTTTTAGGCATAACTACAGCTGGGTGGACTCCCTCCAGTAGCGCCGCACTGCCAGCCGGCAATGCAATTACCGATGGCAAAGCTTTGTTGCGGTATGCACTCCCGATAGATAACAAACCTGTGCGGCAACTACAAGCCAGTTTAGAGGACATCTCTGCCCAACTTCGGGCAAATCGGCGCTGGGGTGCTATTTCCAAAGACATCAGCAAAGCATCCCGCATTCTCGATAAACCTTCCCAAATCTTAACAAGCGTTCCCGCAGAACGCCAACCCCAAGCCGAAGCTTGGATTAATGAGTTGAAATCTGGGGTGGGTAAATTGGAAGAATTGGCAAACAGCAAAGATAAAGAACAAATTCTGCAAGAGAGAGGCAAACTTCTGAATCTCGTAACTCAGTTAGAAGAGTCAATGGTGAAAGAATTTCCTTTTGAAGTGCCTACTGAGTACAGCAACCTGCCACAACTTAAAGGTCGTGCCACTGTAGAAATCAAAACCAACAAAGGCGATTTGACCCTCGTAGTAGATGGTTATAGTGCCCCTGTCACTGCTGGTAATTTTGTAGATTTGGTGCAGCGGGGTTTTTATAATGGCTTAGAATTTACCCGTTCTGAAGAATCTTACTTTCTGCAAACTGGAGATCCTGTCGGCAAAGACGTGGGTTTTATTGATCCAAAAACGGGTAAATATCGCGCTATTCCTTTAGAAGTCTTAGTTCAGGGTGATAAAGCACCGACATACGGCATTACACTAGAAGAAGCTGGTCGTTACATCGATATGCCAGTTTTGCCTTTCTCTGCTTTTGGAGCAGTGGTGATGGCTCGTCCCGAAAGTGAAGTGAATGGAGGTTCATCGCAATTCTTCTTCTTCCTCTTTGAACCAGAACTCACTCCCGCCGGACGCAACTTATTGGATGGTCGTTATGCCGTTTTTGGCTATCTCACCGAAGGCAGAGAAGTTTTAGATAAACTGAAGGCGGGTGACAAAATAGAATCGGCAACAGTCGTTCAGGGAATAGAAAATCTGATTGAGCCGCAAGCAGCATAAGAAGAGAGCAGGGGGAGAATAATTATTAACTCCTAACAGACGCGATTAATCGCGTCTCTCCTGACTCAGATTCCCGGCGGTGAACACTTGATCAACTGCAACCGCTAATTCTGGAAAAGTCCGTGATACAATTTGCTGGCTATCTGTAAAAACTGTTTCTTCGTAAAATCCATCTTCCAATAATAAAATCGAAATTTTCGTTTCAAGTGGGTCTACAACCCAATATTCAGGAACCTCTAACGCCGCATATTCAGATCGCTTATACCGATAGTCCCGTTTCACCGACTCTAGACTGACTACCTCCACAATTAGTAACGGAGGTGACTCAAATACTGCTGAGGCATTTAACAATTCTCTGGCCTGTTCCACTGTAACTACACACAAATCAGTCAACCTAGATTTATTTCTACCAGTCCTCACCCCACTTTCCCGAAAACTCAGCAAAGGTGAGCTACAACGTTTGATTTCTGCATCTAGTAATTGCTCAAGAAATTTGGCAATCAAGAAATGTTCAATAGTAGGCGGGTTCATTAGCTCCAGCTTGCCATCCACCAATTCATAATTGAAATCATTGCCATCATCATAGGTTAAGTACTCTTCAAAGGTGATGCTGGTTACTGGTGTACTGACCATCCCAACTGTCTCCTAAACGATACCCTTATCTTAAACAGTAGAGTAAATCATCAGTTTTCTTAGTAATTTTGCAACACGGAAAACCGATTGTGAACAGTGAGTTATCTTCTCAACAAGTAAAAGACATTGGTGAACAAGGTCTTTTAGAAAGATTACAGCGCTTTTGTCCTCCAGAAATTATCGGCGATGATGCAGCTGTAATTGTGACAGCACCAAAGCAATCTTTGGTGGTGACTACAGATGTGCTGATTGACGGCGTACATTTTAGCAATGTCACCACTTCCCCAGAAGATGCTGGTTGGCGAGCTGCTGCTGCCAATTTATCAGATTTAGCAGCAATGGGCGCTTCCCCATTGGGAATTACCGTTGGGTTGGGACTCCCCGGTGAAGTTAGAGTAAGTTGGGTTGAGCGATTGTACCAAGGAATGACAGAATGCCTGCAAAAATACAATACCTCAATTGTCGGGGGTGACGTTGTGCGATCGCCTGTAACTACTCTGGCAATTACTGCTTTTGGTCAAGTTAACCCTAACCAAATTATCCGCCGTTCTGCTGCTGTTGTAGGAGATGCAATCGTCGTTACAGGCGTTCATGGAGCCTCCCATGCTGGCTTAGAACTGCTCTTGCATCCCGAATTACAACTAAGCCTCAAAGATAAAGAAAAGACGGCTCTAATCCGCACACACCAGCGCCCACAACCACGATTAGATGTTTTGCCAATCCTCTGGAAAATCTTAACTCCTAACTCCCAATTCCCCGTTGCTGGTATGGATAGCAGCGATGGATTGGCAGATGCGATTATCCAAATTTGCCGCGCCAGTTGTGTTGGCGCTGTCTTAGAACGCAGACAAATTTCCTTGCCAGCAGCTTTTGACAATTGGCTGACACAAGAGCAAGCGTTGCAATATGCTCTGTATGGTGGCGAAGACTTTGAATTAGTGTTGTGCTTGCCACAAGAGTCAGCGTTAGCCTTAGTACAACATCTTGGTCAAGGTGCTGCGATCGTAGGCAAGATTACACCCGGATCAACAGTACTATTGCACGACGAACATAAAAAATTCCCTGACCAAGTTCTAAGTCTTAGCCAGGGATTTCAACACTTCAAGAGTTAGGAGTTAGAAGTTAGGAGTTATGAGTTTTAATTCCTCAGTGTTGACTCCTTATTCCTAATTCTTCACTCCTCACTCCTAACTTTTTAATTAAACCCACTTTGCAGCTACTAATTCTGCTAAATCCAAGACTCGTTGGCTGTAACCCCACTCATTGTCATACCACGCCATAACTTTTACTAAGTCATTACCCATAACCAAAGTCAAACTGGAATCGACAATCGAAGAAGCATCACTACCTTGATAATCGGAAGATACCAATTCTAGTTCGCTATAGTCCAAAATGCCTTTAAGTGGGCCTTCGGCAGCATCTTTGAGAGCTTGGTTAACTTCTTCAGTAATAGTACGCTTCTCAACCTGAACTACGAAATCTACCATTGAGACGTTCGGGGTTGGTACGCGTAAGGCAACGCCATTTAGCTTGCCTCTGAGGTCTGGGATAACCAGCGCCACTGCTTTTGCTGCACCAGTAGAGGTGGGTACAATGTTTATCGCTGCTGCCCTCGCCCGTCGCAAATCCCGGTGAGAAGCGTCTAGCAAACGCTGGTCACCTGTATAGCTATGGGTGGTGGTCATCGTGCCTTTGATGATGCCGAACTTATCATTCAACACCTTGGCGATTGGTGCCAAGCAGTTGGTAGTACAGCTAGCGTTACTGATAATGTGGTGTTTGTTGTGGTCATAGTCGTGATGATTCACACCAACCACAAAAGTACCATCCTCGTTTTTACCAGGAGCGGTAATCAGAACTTTCTTGGCTCCAGCATTTACGTGCTTGAGTGCTCCTTCTTTGCTAGTAAATACCCCGGTTGCTTCGATAATTAGGTCAATTCCCCAATCTTTCCAGGGCAAGTTTTCTGGGTTGCGATCGGATACGCACTTAATGGTCTTACCGTTAACGATGATAGAGTTATCATCGGCACTAATCTCAGCACCCTTGATCTTCCCTAGCATTGAGTCATACTTGAGCAGGTGAGCATTGGTTCTAGGGTCTGAAGTGTCATTAATAGCGACAAGATCGATTTGACTGTTCTCTCTACCCACCCAGCAACGCGCAAAGTTACGTCCAATCCGCCCGAAACCGTTGATTGCAACTCTAATCACAGTGTCTTGCCCTCTGTATTTATGCTTATATGTTGATATCGTTGACCCCAATCATATCGCAAAGGGGGGGGGCACTTTTAACCATAAAGTGTTAGATCAATAAAAAAACACATAATTTATTCAGATTTGTGGGAGTAGAGATTGTTGTTAGTGATATATGATCTAACCGATTCCGGGACTAAATAACGAATTGACTGGCCTTCACGGCAAAATTTGCGAATTAGACTTGACGAAACTCCTACTAAAGGTATATTCAAGAGTTGCCAGTGAATGGTATGTGACTGCTCCTTAAGTTGTTGCTCCACTTGCTTGCAGATTAATTTGCTTTGAGTTATAGTCTCACCACCTAGCAGTCGGGGTGCGATTAACCAATCACACATTTGTGCTAGTTCGTGTCCACGGTACCAACGGGGTAGGGTTTGGAAAGTATCCAAGCCCACAATCCAGTACCAGTGAGTATTTGGGTAAGAAGCAGATAAGTCTATCAGGGTGTTAATGCCATAGGAAGTCCCAGAGCGATTTGCCTCCACTAGTGAGACAGTAAACCCTGGGTTATCTTTTATGGCTAATTGCAGCATTCCCACACGATGCTCAAACAAAGTTGCTTCTTTGTGAGGAAGATTTAGGGATGGCACCCAAATTACCTTTTCAAGAGATACTTCTTGCATTGCTGTCTCGGCTACAAGCAGGTGTCCCAAATGAATTGGATCAAATGTGCCACCAAAAATTGCTAGTTGCTGCATCCAGTTGTGCGTGGGTTTTATGCAATTGAAAAATAGTTTCATTACCAATGTACTATTGTAGTCAATTCATGCCTATACTTGATGCAATTTAAAATCAGTTTCACTAAACAATGTATTATGTAGCCAATTCCAGTAAGGTAGCCAAAAATATGTATTTGACATTACAAGAATTTCTTTCCCGATGTTGCAAAAATTTTCAGAATAATCTTAACAACAGTTCAGAAATAGCAAAAACCTCTAACCAAGGTAAAATCATTCTGAACAAGGAAAACCAGAGCAGAAACATCTTTTGGGCATTAAACATGAACATGATATAGGAGCAGTTACGGTAAAAATCAAATTCCTGTTATGATACGCGTGTCATTTGTGATTATGGTGTGGTGTGGTGTAAGAGGAGCAATAAATGAGTAATTCTGTAGATTTTAGTGGTAGACCATTTCATTTCATTGGCATCGGTGGTATAGGTATGTCTGCTCTGGCATACGTTCTCGCCAAGCGTCAATTTCCAGTATCAGGTTCGGATCTTCGTCCTAACCACATTACGCACAAGTTGGAATCTATCGGTGCTCATATTTTTGGTAGACAAGAGGCAAGCAATCTCGAATTCTTTCGCCCTCAGGTATTGGCGAATGCAGTAGTATTAAATTCACAAGAAGAATTATCTACTGTTACTAACTCAAAACTGCCTCAAGTCATTTGTTCAACAGCAATTAACACGAATAATTTAGAATACAAAGCAGCCTTGGAATTAGGTTGCCCAATTCTACATCGTTCAGATGTACTAGCAGCTTTAATTGCCGATTATCACAGTATTGCAGTGGCAGGAACACACGGCAAAACTACAACCAGTAGCATGATTGGCTATATGCTTCTGGAAGCAGGTCTAGACCCAACTATTTTAGTAGGTGGCGAAGTCAATGCTTGGGAAGGTAATGCTCGATTGGGACAAAGCCAATATTTGGTAGCCGAAGCAGATGAATCTGATGGTTCCTTGGTAAAACACGCTCCAGAGATTGGCATCATCACCAATATTGAACTCGATCATCCTGACCATTACGATACATTAGAAGAAGTCATTGATATCTTCCAGACATTTGCTAAGGGTTGTAAAACGTTAATAGGTAGCATTGACTGTGCTACAGTGCGCGATCGCTTGAAACCCACAATCAGCTACAGCTTACACTCAGATACCGACGCTGACTACACCGTTACTAATATCGATTATCGTGCTGATGGCACTACGGCTCTAGTTTGGGAAAGAGGCAAAGCTTTGGGCGTGTTGAAGTTGCGCCTGCTAAGTCGGCACAATCTCAGCAATGCTCTAGCAGCAGTGGCTGTTGGTCGCGCCTTGGGTTTAGAATTTGGAGAAATTGCCAAAGGTATCGCCACCTTTGAAGGAGCAAGACGCCGCTTTGAGTTCCGGGGTGAAGTCGATGGTATTACCTTCATAGATGACTATGCTCATCATCCCAGCGAGATTCGGGCTACTCTCGCCGCAGCACGTTTACAAGCAAGACCAGGGCAAAGAGTTGTTGCCATCTTCCAACCCCATCGCTATAGCCGTACACTGACCTTTTTAGAAGAATTTGCCGAGTCGTTTACCCATGCTGATTTGGTTGTGCTGACTGATATTTACAGTGCTGGTGAACCCAATTTAGGGCAAATTAGTGGTGAAGATCTGGCGGCGGAAATTGCTAAACAGCATTCGCAGGTAGTTTATCAACCAACTTTACCCTCAGTGTGTGAGTTCTTGCTGCAAACACTACGCCCAGGAGACTTGGCGCTGTTTTTAGGGGCTGGGAACTTGAATCAGGTAATTCCTGAAATAATTACGGCACTTTGTGAGCCTGCTAAAGCCACATCTTAAGTAGAAGCTTTGCGAGGTTTTATTTCTGAGCAAAGCGCTCGTCTAACAAAGGTTCCATAGGTTAACTCTATTACCGTATCTTTTCGGTAAATAAATGTAAAAATTTTACCTAAACAAAGTAAAAATGACCATTTCCCAGGCAGCTGGAAACGTCTGCACAGTTTCTGCTTTGAATACAAAGAAACACCAAACGGCTAATTCGGTGGACAGTGAAGTAATTTACTTACCCAGTACTGATTGTGCAATTAAGTCCCAGGCTTCCTTGTCAGCGTTCACTTCCTATAGAGTTGGGGGAGCAGCTGATTTGTACGTTGCCCCCCGAAACTTAGAAGCACTGCAAGCAAGTCTTAAATACGCGAAAGAACGTGATTTAAAGGTGACAACACTGGGAGCAGGTTCTAACTTGCTAGTGAGCGATGGCGGTATATCAGGTTTAGTCATTGCTACTCGTCATCTCCGCTTCAGCAACTTTGACCCAAATACAGGTCAATTAACCGTTGCTGCTGGAGAATCAATTCCTAGCTTGGCATGGGCAGCAGCAGAATTAGGGTGGCAAGGATTGGAGTGGGCTGTTGGTATCCCTGGAACAGCCGGAGGTGCCGTGGTGATGAATGCAGGGGCACATAATAGCTGTATTGCAGATATGTTAGTTAGCGCCCAGGTACTTTCACCCGATGGTACACTGGAAACTCTTACCCCTGAACAGTTAGGTTATAGTTACCGGACTTCATTATTGCAAGGTGGCGATCGCATAGTTACCCAAGCCACCTTACAACTTGCGCCAGGTGCAGACCCAGCAAAAGTTGTGGCAATCACCAAAGAACACAAAAAGCATCGGTTGAGCACCCAACCATACAATTTCCCAAGTTGTGGCAGTGTATTCCGCAATCCCAAACCTTACAGTGCTGGCTGGTTAATTGAACAAACTGGTCTGAAAGGTTACCAAATTGGTGGAGCACAAGTAGCACTGCTCCATGCTAATTTTATCGTTAACCGTGGTGGGGCAAAAGCTAGTGATATCTTCTGTCTCATTCGCCACATCCAACATCAAGTACAAGAACGTTGGTCTATTAATTTAGAGCCAGAAGTCAAAATGCTCGGAGAGTTTCAAGGTGCTTGTTGAAACTTTTAATTCAGGGAATGAGGAAATGGGGAATTGGGGAAGAAACTTTATACCTTATTCCCTACTCCCTACTCCTTATTCCCTATTCCGTATTCAAGAATGCATTAATTATTGGTAAAAAAAGAGGCAAATTACTTACCGCATCTATAATTGAATTTGATTTGTTATTCAACGCACAAGCGTACAAATAATTATGACAGGAAAAGGACAGGGATTCGGCTTTGGCTTAGGAAAAATGAAGGAACTGGCCGAAGCTTTTAAGAAAGCACAGCAAGTTCAAGAAGGCGCAAAGAGACTCCAAGAAGAATTGGAGCAAATGGAGATTCTAGGAGAATCTGGCGGTGGTCTGGTGAAGGTAATTGTCAGTGGTAACCAAGAACCCAAGCGGGTAGAAATTTCTCCAGATGCTCTGGGGGAAGGTGCGGAAGTACTTTCTGATCTCGTGACAGTGGCAATGAAAGAAGCCTATAACAAGTCCACAGCAACAATGCGCGAACGTATGGAAGAATTGACCAGTGGACTGGAACTTCCTGGATTTTAGTCAAGAGTCATTGGTCATTGGTCAAATGACAAATGACTCTTGACAAAGGACAAAAAATATCTATGGCTTACAAGTTGCTGTTTGTCTGCTTAGGTAATATCTGCCGATCGCCATCGGCAGAAAACATCATGCATCATCTAATTGAGCAGGCTGGTCTGAGCGATCGCATCCTCTGTGACTCTGCTGGTACATCTAGTTATCACGTTGGTAGCCCACCTGACAGACGCATGAGTGCTGCGGCTGCTACAAAGTTGGGAATTAAGCTGCGTGGTCGAGCACGCCAGTTTCAAAAGTTAGACTTTCAAGACTTTGATTTGATCTTAGCGATGGATCAAGAAAATTATGAGAACATCCTCACTCTTGATCAAACTAAGCAGTATCAGCATAAAGTGCGTTTGATATGCGAGTTTTGCTCTCGACATACGCTGAAGGAAGTTCCAGATCCCTATTACGGTGGTCAAGAGGGATTTAATCGGGTTATTGATTTACTGATCGATGCTTGTGAAGGTCTGCTTACATACGTTAATAGCCAACAATCGATAATTTAAAGTTATGAGTGAGGAGTTAGAAGTTAAGAGTTACCTCTTTTCTTGTTAACTCCTCACTCATAACTTTTTTATTCCACCAAACCATGCTTCATTGCAAAACGCACTAATTCCGCTCGGTTGCTGGTTGAAGTTTTTCTCAATAAACTACTAACGTACTTTTCCACTGTTCGAGGACTCAGGTGTAGCTGATGACCCATTTCAGCATTAGACAGACCATGAGTTAATAACTCTAGAACTTCCTGTTCTCTATGAGTCAGCGATGAGTGCAGATGGGATTTCTGAATTTGAGTGGACAGAGAATTATGGGCATCCCCCGCTTTTGTCGAGGCGGAAATGCCCAAACTCTCTTTATGAGAAAAGCGATATTCTGATTGAATAATTTGCGATCGCTCCAAAAGATTGCGGATTGCTGCTGCTAACTCTTCCAGTTCAAAAGGCTTGGGTAAATATAAATCACACCCTGATTGGTAGCCCAGAATTCTTTCCTGAGTTTTAGTTCGGGCGGTTAATAAAATTACAGGCAATAACCGAAACACTGGTTGTTGACGCACCCGACGCACTAGTTCGTAGCCATTCATCTGCGGCATCACGATATCCGTAACAATCAAATCCGGATGATACTCATCCACCATGACCAAAGCCTCTTGACCGTCATTAGCCGTGATCACCGAGTAGCCAGACAGTTCAAGATAGTCACTAACAGACAGACGAGTGCCCAAATCATCATCCACTACAAGGATCGTCAAGGGCATGGACAATACACCCCTAGCATTTTTTTTACCCAGAAATTTGCTTCTACGCGCTTCATCAGTGAACACAGGCAAAAATAGTGTTCTTATGTTTCATCCTATGACAGGATTACCAGCTAATGACTGCCTACAGGGTTGATTTATAAAGAAAATCTTAAAACTTTAGGAAGGGTTAACGAAGTTTAACTCTCCTTTGAGTCGCTCTGTTTGGGAGGCATAGAGAGCTTTGTAATTTGTAACAACTCATCAATAAGCCAGAGTAAATACTCATTATAGTGTAAATTAATATTAAATTAATCAATAATTTCCCAAAAGCTAAGTAAGGATAAATATCTTTTGTTTTTTATCCTTTGTAATTAATCCTTAGCCAATCACTAATGATTATTGGTATCATACCAATTCTTTGTGAAACTACACAAAATCAGGCTTAGTCAGACTTGGTGCTTGAGCAACTGGTTCTATCGAACCTCACAGGTAATCTCGGTATCAGATAACTTAAAAGTTGCCAGAAAACTCTTAATTATGAACTTAGAAAAGCTAAATTAGTGATATACAGTTCAGCATTTATAGCGGTTCTAAGATCCACCCTATAATTCACAAGCCAATCCAAATAATTTTTTAGGTACATTTAAAGCACACAAAATTATCAATGAGCGACAAGAACGAAGGTTACAAAGTTATTAGCGACAATCGTCAAGCCCGTTATTTGTATGAAATTCTGGAAACTTACGAAGCTGGAATTGAATTGACAGGAACCGAGGTTAAGTCGATTCGTGCAGGTAAAGTCAATCTCCAAGATGGCTATGCTTTGCTTCGCAATGGTGAAGCATGGTTGATCAATGTGCATATCTCACCTTACAACGCTAGTGGACAATATTTTAATCATGAACCACGGCGTACACGCAAGCTGCTGTTGCATCGCAAAGAACTCCGCAAGCTAATTGGCACAGTAGAACAGCAGGGTTTAACTTTAATCCCTTTGAAAATGTATCTCAAACGAGGTTGGGTAAAAGTGAGTATAGCCCTTGGCAAAGGTAAAAAGCTCCACGATAAGCGAGAAGACCTGAAACGACGCCAAGACCAGCGTGACATTCAACGGGCAATGAAAAACTATTAAGCATCAGTATCGCCGAACTACCACACCAGAGTGAGAAACGGATTGGGGTAAAAAGTATGTTGTATATCCACAGCGTGAGTTATGAAAATGCCCAGTTTATAGCCGCAGATTGATTTTGTTAGGGTTGGGAATCGATACAGTGGTGAGTAACTTCGGATGGCATAAGGAATTGTCACAACTTATGAAAAGTAATTTCATTACAGCTGTTGGTGCTGGCGTTCTTACCTTGAGTATGGGAATTTTACCCTTAACTCTATCCGCACAAGCTCAGACGACAACTGACCCCGGAGTAAATACTACTCCAAGAACGACCACTTACGATAATCGCGACGGTTTTGATTGGGGTTGGCTAGGATTAATTGGTCTATTAGGTCTAGCTGGTTTGGCTGGCAAAAAGCGTGACGATGAACCGACCCGTTATCGTGACCCTAATGCTCCAGGAGCCACTACCTACAGGGACTAGACAATTCAATATTTAAAAGTTGTCAGTTGTTGAGTAGAAAAACAACTGACAATTTACTCATGTTAGTTTACTGTTGGTTCTGAGTTAGATGAATTTGTTTGGTTTTGAGCTAAAGGTGTCCAGTAGCTGGCAATTAAGGCAACAATGAGCCACCAGAGGGTATTAACCTCAGGACGATACCAGACAGTATCTACAGTGCCGTGAGCTAGCATACCCAACAAAATAGCGATCGCTCCAATTAACCAAAATCCCTCTACACTTCTGAATTGTCGCAGTCGTCGCACTTGTAGAAATGCCGTATTAAATGTGACAATTATTAACCAGAGAAAGCAGGCTAAACCAACAAAGCCAGTTTCTACAGTCACTTCAAAGAAAATCGAATAAGCACTCAAAGCAGTGAAACGAGGGCGTTGGTAGAGGGGATAAACTTTATTAAAAGAGTTGTGACCAGGACCAATGCCGAAAATCGGGCGATCGCGAATCATCTCAAAGACAGCATCCCAAACATTTAGGCGAAAATTATTACTGCTATCTTTACGATCAGCAAAAATACTGAAGACTCGCTGGTTGAATGCTGGTATAAATATTACCGCTAGCACTAATACCCCGATCAAACCTCCCAAGACAATCGGTAGCGACCAAGTACGCCAAAAACGAGGCATTTCCACGCTTTTCCAATAAACGAGCAATGCCATCACAGCCAAAACTGCCACCACCAGTCCAATCCAACCGCCACGGCTAAAAGTGAGGATCAGGCAAGCAGTATTGACAAGTAGCATTGTTAATGCTAGAGCTTTTTTGAGCCAGCTTTGCCATGCAAAAATTGCCACTAAGCTAAAAATTACTGCTGGTAGGAGATATCCAGCCAATAAGTTGGGATTACCTAAATAACTGTAGACTCTGGTAGTTTTAGACAGAGGAGATTCTGGGTCAACCCAAGTTGCCAGGGCTGTGGCTCCAAAAAACCATTGCCGCAACCCATATACACTGACAATTAACGATATGTGCAGGTAAACGATGATAATCCAAGACCGGAGGCGAGGCGACCTTAGTACCCTGGCACAAAGGGCAAATAGTAGCAAATACAAGGTCAACGTTGCCAAGTCGTTAAGCGCCGCCTTTTTTACTGGTGATAATGCTGTTGCTACTGCGGCAATTCCCCAGTACAGCAATACCAGTAGGTGAATGGGAGTGACTGAAGAGACATTTGTTGGTGTTGCTTCATCAGATAAAGTCAACAACAGCCAAAATCCTACACAAGCCACCAGCAACAAGCCCACCAATGTACTCGAAGCAAAAGGTGCAAGCGCATATACTAAGCTGAGTAAAGCAGCTGCGATCGCATCTCCCCACTGAATCAAGACGCTGGTTTGCCGCCAAGAACTTAACAATCCCACCAGAAAACGGTGTACGTAACTGGTAGCAAGATATTCTTTGACAGATAAAGATGATAAAGTAAATCGTTGCCAGACTAAATTCATAAAAAACATTGCGATCAATTAGCCTGCCGACGCAGAACTTGGAATTGATCATAATGCGTATGGCTATAAAAAGGTAATAATGTAGATTGCAATTTAGTGATGATGCTCTTACTCATAGCCATCAGCCACCACCTGTAATCTAAAGCACTTCAATTAATACTAAGTGAAGACAGCCGTTGATCAACCCTTCACGTACTTAGTACATAACAAAGCATGAATCTGTATTTCCCTATCCTCTATCACCTGTAATCTGTTCCCTACTAACTCTAATCAGACATCGCCAATTGCTTGTGAGGGAGTCGCCAGTTGCAGTGGTAAAGAAAGCACATAACGATATCCTGATTCTGGTGAACCTTGAATTAAAATGTGTCCACTATGCAACTCTGCCAGTTGGCAACTTAGCAATAGACCTAAGCTTTCACGAGAAATACTTCCATGTGATTTAGCTAAATTTATACCTGAACTAGCAGCAAAGAAATTTGAGTGATTCTCACTCAAATTTTGGGAATTATCCACTGCTACTGATGAAATATCTCGTTGCTCCTGGCTTTCTGTGTAAGTATTATAAGTTGCTACCTCACCTGTCAGCTCCAGCAGCGACAAAGAATTGAGACGGAAGTAGGGATCAACCTCAGTGATGCCGTCCCCCAGCCAAGGATGGGAAACCCAAATAGTAATGTTGAGCGTATCTTCCTTGTAAGAGACATGAATACGAACAATGCTACCTGTAGCCGACAGTTGAATCACACTGAAAACTAGGTGATAGAGGATTTGCCGCACCTTGTCTTTATCTAAAGGCCAAATGCGATTGCGTCCCGGTTCAATAGAGAGGCGAATATCTTGCTCGCGGCGATTAGCCGCTTCTTCTAGGGTATTGATGGCTTGTTGACAGAGCATTTCAATATCCACAGGAGCTATATTCAGCACAGTTGAGTTTTCATCCATAGCTCCTAGTTCGGTAATTTCGTTTACTAGGGAAAGTAAGTACCGACCACTGTGTTGGATAATTTCCAAATATTCTCTCTGCTTAGTCGTCAAAGGCCCATAAATCTCACGTCCTAAAACACTAGCCATACCGAGTACAGATGTTAAGGGCGTGCGTAGTTCCTGAGTTAGCTGATCCAAAAGTTCCAGTTTCAGTTGCTTGGTAGAAACAGAGTCGCTATCTTTAGTGGCTGGGGTGATTTTAATCTCTGTGTTACGTTCGTCATTGAGTGAAAATATAGGAGCGCTCTTGGGAGTGCTTGATTCGAGTTTCCCTTGCAGGAGTCGGTTACGCTCAAATTCACTCATGCTCCAACGAGCTATAATTTGTAAAAACTCAATGTCTCGGTTTGTAAAATTGCGCGGTACTAAATCCATCACCGCCAATGCACCCAAACAATGTCCCTCAGCATCAATCAGTGGCGCTCCTAAGTAAGCACGAATACCATAATCCTGCACCAATTTGCTACTAGCAAGTACTGGGTCTGTAAGTTTATGCGTATCATTAATTACTGGAGTTTAGACTAAAAGCGATAGGAGAGAACGCAAATCAAAAGAAATTAGAGGTTAAAAATATTATCTTGTCAGCCTTAAAGCATCCTGACCTTTAACAATTATTGTGTAGTATACCTATTCAGAAAACAATACAATAATGATAATCATAAAAAGGGTGGGAGAGAAACGAGCGTCGCTCGTTTCTCTCCCACCTCCCCCTATTCGATTATCATTATCAAATAGAGATTAGATGGGGAATGATCAAGAAAAAAA
>NZ_WBKL01000051.1:0-42884 GCF_015714705.1 Nostoc sp. NZL
GCAGCACATACACACAGCAGCTTAGGGCTTTTGGAGTGAATCAAGCTTTTGGCTTTCCTGCGTTCGTAAGCTCGGCTGCTGTGGTTGCGCTGTTCCCTCCCTATGTCACCAGAAGCGGTAACTTCTGGTTTTGCCTTGAGAGTGAACTAGGCTACTGGCCTTCGGGTGATTCGCAGGCATGGCATCAGGGACAAGACGAAACCACCCAGAGGAGAACTGAATGATTAGAATTTTAGGACTTGATGTTAGCAAGTCCTCAGTTTCGGCTTGCTTGCTTACGGAGAAGCCCGAAGATCCACGTCAATTTTATTATGAATGTCCGTTTTTTCAATTGAGTGCTGATGCAAAAGGCATACAAGATTTACTCGCGCTCAATGCGGACATTGCACTACTAGAACCAACCGGCAATAATTACAGCAAACTTTGGGGCACTCACTTAGCCCGCGCCGGGGTAGAAGTTCGGCTAGTCGGTCACAAGGAATTACGAAATTATCGAGCCAATCACCTGGCACTGCCTGACAAGGATGATGATGCTGATGCTCTCGCGTTGGCTTGCTACTACTTCGATTACCAACAAGACCCCCGGCGATTTGTCCAAATTCGCGATCGCACTATTGTCAGAATTCGAGAATTAGTTTTGCGGCTGGCACATCTCAACCGCGTTCAATCGCCGATCATGAATCGTGCGCGGCAAGATTTAGCGTGGCAGTTTCCAGAAGTGGCGCTAGTTCGCTCACTTCGCGGTGTAGCTGGTGAAGCACCTTTACTTTGGGGCTGGCTTGCAGGAGTTCGCAAAAGCAACCGCTATGATCGCCTTTACTCTCAAACCGTGGGGTTGGGCATCACTGACACAGTGCGAGAACACGCAAAACGGATCTGTGACCTTCAGCGCGAGGAACACGTCATCGAGGGAGAGTTAAGAGACTTGCTTGCTGATTCACGATTTGAATATTACCGCACAGTTTTTAAAATGTTTGGATTTGGCGATCGCCTTTCGTCGGTGATTATTTCCCAGATTTACCCCATTGAGGGATTCCTGGATGCTGATGGTAAACCAGAGGTGAAAATCAGAATGGGGCGAAACTCTAAAAAGCCTACCAAACGCCACCTTTCACTGAGAAGATTCCAAAAAGCTTTGGGCGCTGCTCCCTCAATGGAAGCTTCTGGCGATAGCCGTAAAGCCAAAGTAGTTGGCGGATCTGACTTATGTCGCAAGTCTTTGTGGCAGTGGGTTTTTACTCGCATTGAACCGAAGCGATCGCGGCTCAAGAATGATATTGGTAAAGCTTTGGGTGAACAGTTAGATACTGAAAAAGCTGCGGGTCGTCCTGTGAAGCTGGTCAGGAATCGGATTGCAGCCAAAGGAGCAAGGTTACTGTTTAGAGAATTAGTTAAAGGCTTGAAGTGACGAAATGGAGATTTTGACCAGTCAGCCGAATACAACTAGTTGCCCCAAGTGTAATGGCAGAGGACTGCTGAACGAAGTCAAGTGTGACTTTTGCCTGGGAGATGGTTGGATCGAGGAAGCCACCGAAGAACTTAGATATCTCTGGATGTGCGAGGATTTGGGGATTCTTACTAGCGAGGAATACCAAAGGCTGCAAGAGCTAAATTACTAGAGTGAATCCCCAGTGAGTTATTCGTCCTGCTGGGTAGTCTCTTCATACTCGCGAATCTTAAAAGCAGTATCGCGCTGTAAAAACTGCTGAACATCGCGTGTGTAGAAAAGAAGCCGTTTGAATTTGTGGTTAATTTTTTGATCTAGCTGACCAAGAACCATCTGAACAACATCTTTCCGATTTATGTATTCTTGGATGTGTAAATCAAATTTTTTATCTAAATCTCTGATTTTTTCAGCATTACCGGCATAAACTTTTAAAGCTTCCTCAATCTGAGAAATCGAAGACGAAATTCGATTCATTTTACTAATGACGTTGACCGCTACACCTGCCAAAACCGAAGCGCTAACAAGAATCCCTAAAAATACTCCTGTAGTTTCAAGAGTTAGTGTTATACCTGGGGGGCTGGAAGAGTTTGTAGCAGCTATTGTTGAGTAAGTTTTAACATCAAGTTTCATTTCAATTGTTGAGTATCTGGTCTAGTTTAAAATTAATATTACCGAACTCTTGATTTAGCAATATTTCCTCGGATGTATCATCTACTCCTGTGTACTCCCACACTGTCACAGAGGCACGAGGAAACCACCTTGGTACCTTGATACCGACAGCGTAAGATGTAGAAATTTTTTCAAAAAGAATCAGGTTGATTTGGCTTAAAAATAATGGTTGACCTTTAACCGTAGTTGCATCTTGACTGCCACCAACTACAAGCCCAGTGCTAATTTTTTGGTTAATGTATCCGGCAAATCTCCATATTGAATCTGCCGGGACATCAGTCTCTACACTAACTGCAAGAATAAATTTATCGAGCAGGAATGGTATTGCTATTTCAGGAATAGGATTAATTAAATATTTTCCATTCTGCATTGGAACCTGGACAGCATTAACGTTGATAGAGTATATGCTTTGCCAGTTATCACTATTATTTAATTCAACTACTCTCACACTCTTGCTATCCGTGAGAAATTACAAAATCAACGTGGTCAGCAAATTCATCTAAAATCTCAAACGGATTAGGGATGCCGTAATACTCCAGTTTATCGAGGTATTCAACAATATCAATTTTCCCGGTTAGCCAGTCTCTACCCGCTTGGTTGATGGCAAGCATTCCCTGAAATTCAGATTCGGAACAGTTACCATCAACATCGACAGATAGCAGGTCTAACGGATCATTTGGAGTCCAAATAATTCCAGTGCGTTCTGCTATCTTGCTCATTAGCCTTCAGGAGTGAATTTAGCCCGGTTTTTACCGTCGTTTCCTGCCAAGAAGGTAGTGTAAGCTGATTCACCTTTGATAGCCAAAACAGCCGCATCGTAGTCTTGTCCACCAGCATTTTGACCAAAAGCACAGGTAACAGAATCTACATCCGGTTTTTTGTAGGAAGCACCAATAATCCGACTATTTTTTGGAGTAGTCCCAGGTACAACAGCGGTAAGCGTTAGCTTGGCAAACTTAAACTTTGCCGTGTTAATCAAAATTGGCGTGGTTAAGGCCGCAAATTCAGTGCCAGTGGTCGTATAGCTGGCAAGCAGCCCACGTAGCACCTCAGCCGTCCCAGCTCCTTGCCCGGTTTGTCCGCTCTTGATTAATCGAGCAGGTAGGTAGACCTTGGTAGCCCCAGCAGTGCCAAATGGAGAAACATAGCCTGTTTCTCTTTCTGTTTTCACACGTTTGGTTTCGTCGGTGACTGTGGCATAAGCAGCTTGTCTTGCGGCTGGATCGAGTGCAAGCCAAGCTTTATATTTGTCATAGCGTGGCTTTTGTGACTCGTAGCGTTGCAGGTCTCTAAAACCCATAATTTTTTACTGGTGATAATTGTTACAGCTTTCACCAACTCTAGCCCTTTAAAATCCTTAGAATTTTCTATGGAAACCTAATAGGTTTTTACCTTTATTTTCAGCCACAGTCCGCCCGTGACATCTATTGCACATCAAGGATATTTGACTAATCCCTGGTTTTGAAGCGTTGTATCTAGTAAAAAGACTGGTGGGACAAGATTCCCTAAAGATATGTAGGCACTTCTGAATCTGAGAATCGCCACAGGTCTATACCGCCGATTTTGTACCTGTTTGCCTAAGATCGTGACTTTCCCAGCTGTTGCCGTTGTCGTACTGGGTTTGTCAGGGTCGTTTACGATCACTCTCTCTGCTTGAAAGGGTACATCAATCACGTTACAAATTTTTTGATAAATTTCTACTCCGTCAGTCCGAGAATTGACAAGCAAATAATTGCCTTTTGGAAATCCATTATCAGGGTCAGTATAACTAGCTGATTTATTCCCTGCTGTGTAACTTATTCCCCTACTACTTGATAAAAAACTAGTTTTAATTTCATTAGCAATTTCTGTCATGTTCGCCTTGGTAATCGCTGGTTTGGCGTTTCCAGTTGAACAAGAAAATTTCATTAATCTTACAGATTTTTCATGCTGTATGGGTGACTCTTCAGGAGGGGAAGCAGATTCATCTTGAGAGAAAACAAAAAATAATTGTGGATGTCCAGCAACAGGAGGAGCTACATCAAGTCTATTCCCATAGAAAACTGCTAGATTTTTTTTACCGTAGCCAATAACGTTGTAAAAAAGGTCTGACCTCATCCAAGAGGCGTACATATTATCGTTGTCTAAAGCCCGGCAAGCTAGCTTTAAAGATGGTCTTACCCCGGATAAATCACCATTACCTTGAACATCTTTAAAGTATCTATCGACCCGGCGATTATGTTCTTGATTCCAAGTTCTCTGGAGATGTTCAATATTGTCAAAACCTTCTGGCAAGGACATTCTTTAATCCTCCCCATCAAATAAGTCTGAAAAATCAAAATCTAATGGTTGAGAATCAGTTTTAGACTGAGCTTCCTTGGCTTTTAATTCGTCAGGTTCTGGAATAGCTGTAGCTTTGTTTGCAGGCTTATCATCTTCTTTTACGGCTTTTACAAACTCGGTTGCAGCTGTTGTTGATTCTGTTACGGCATTTACCACATCTAATGGTGCTTGCGTCACCATTTGGATGGTACTTGCACCGTTTTGCAAACTTTCTAAAGCCTGAGTGACGCGATTGAATTTAGGCTGTGGGTTCATCCAGCCATAAGCATTTTCTAAAATCACTCCGCCTTTTTTTAAAGCATTTCCTATCTTCCCTGTGTAAGCTGCTATCAATTCTGAAGCTTGTAGAATAGTTTGGGATAAGTTTAAAAAGCTATTAAGAAGATTGGTGGTTGCCTGATATATCCTATTAGCCTTAGCCCAGGCTTCTTTTAAATTAGTATAATTATCGGTTCCGATTGCACCTTTAATTAAATTTTCAATACTACCGGATATAACGCTACCTAAATCAAAAGAAGATCCATCTTCTTTTTTTAGTCCGATTAAAGTAAGCAAGTTATTAATTGCACCTAACAAAGTTTGCCCAATGTCATTACTTAGCATCAAAGCATTGTGTACTGTGGCTGCAAAAATTAAGATATTAAGCACTCTATCGAGATGCATCCAATCAGCAAAGCGTGACAGCTTGCCACCGATACCACCCGGAAGTTGATCGCCCAATCTTGATAATATTGTTTGCTGTCCTTGGAGTAGTGCAGCATTTGCACCAGTATTTACAGCGTCTAGGATGTTCGCTGCATTGGTGTTGTTGTTGTTCGTGATGTCGGCTGCATTGTCTTTTAGTGCTTTGTTCATGCATCCACCAGGTTGAGTGGTTCGACAAGTCCCAGTAGCCGCCGCAGTTTCTATTTGTGGAATCGTTGGGATATCGGGGCGGATTGCTGCTGCTGCACGGGCTGGAATTAAGGGTAAAAATCCAAGTATTTGGTCAAGCTTTGGCAGTGCCTGCTCGTTCACTTTTGCTTGTTCTCCTAATTTAGTATCAATATTGGTAATTTTTGTTTTGTTATCTTCAACCTCTTTTGTTGTCTGTTGTAGGTTTTTCTTAATTAGTCCTAAAGATTCTTTGTTTGTTCGTTCAAACTCTTCAAAGCGTTGGTCAGAGGTTAAATCGTTTTGTCGTTTAAAGTCAGCAAATCTAGCATCAAAATCTTTTGATAATTTTGACTGTTCAAGCCCAATAACTCCAAGCGCTTTATCGTTATCCTTTTTGAATTCATTGAAGCGCTGATCGGAAGTCAGATTATTTAGACGGTTAAAGTCTGCCAGCTTCTTGTCAAATTCTTTGGCTAAGTCAGATTGCTGTAAATCTCTAATGCCAAGAGCTTTGTTATTGTCAGCGACAAACCGATTAAATTTATCATCTAACTGCTGCTGAATTGGGGCTAAATTGGGTACGCCTTTATTCCTGGCTTCGTTCATCGCCGCATCAGCTTTGCCATTTACAGTATTAAGATTTTGCGCTAGATTTCCTACGGAATTCGCTAGCACTGGTATTTGAGCTAATTGCCCTTGAACGCCGTTAACCACACCAGCTAATTGCCCCACTTGAGATTGCAATGGGGTAACAATTGCTCTGGCAGCTGCAACTGCATTGCTATTAATTTCTGAAGTATTTACTGGGTTTGGAGGTCGAATTGCATCAACTTTGGATCGTGTTGCTGCTAAGTCTGATTGTATTTTTGATATTGTGGCGTTAACAGTCTTTTGAAAAGTGTCTGAAACGTTGTTATTGAATTTCGATATCTGAGCGTTGATTGAATTTTTGCTTCAATTGTTGTTCTTAGTCCGGTTATCTCTCCATCAAGCTTTTGTTTATTTTGTCTAGCTTCATACAAAGCATCGTTGGCTAGTTTTCTGGCGGATTCTGCTAGTCCAGTGACAATCTTCCTGCCTTCGCGAGTTTCATACAGTGCATCGTTAGCTTGTTTTTTGGCATCTACTGCGTTTTTAGCAATAGTGTCTGTTTGTTTATTTAAACGGGCAAAGTCTTTGGCGTTAGCGTCTAACTCTCTATCAAATTTGTCAATTTTTGATTGGATTGTCTTTATCTTTAATCCATTATTTACTGCTATTGTGTTGGTTTTTGTAAGTTCAATTCCTATCTGGCTAAGGTCGTCAAAAGCCCGTCCCGTTACAAACTCTTGAAGCTTGACTAGAAGGACTAACCCAATTGCCGAAAGAATCCCAAGAATTCCACCGACACGAGATGCTTTATCTAAAACGGCGCTACCAGGGATATTTTTAAAAAGTGCAGATTGGATTTTTTCAGTTAAATCAGTTGCTTTTTTTGCAGTCTCAGCAACCTTTTTGGCGTTATCAGCAGTACTCTTAAGCGCCTTCATTCTCTTGGCGGCTTCTTTAGCGCCACTTTTTGACATGAATTGAGACGTTACACGCTTGGCACGCTGCGCCTCTAAAATCATTGGGATCTTTTGAGTGCTTGCGTATTTAGAAATTCTCAATGATCGCAGTACGCTAGGCGATATCTGTTGCGTAACAGTCATGTCTCCTCACTAGTTAATAAATAATTCAATGATTGTTTTAAATATTTCTTGATTAGTCTCGCTTGTAGCGCTGTGGTTCCTTGAAGCTTCGATCAGGTCGCTAATATCTTCAATCAAATCTTTAACAACGCCACCGAGTTCGGGTAAATCTTTTTCCAGCTTTTTAACCCGTTTCTCCAGGTCGCTATTGTCGTTACCATCGTTGCTTTTATCGTTGTTTTCGAGTTTCTTAAGGCGTTTATCAAGTTCGTTAACCCGATTATTTAACCTGTTTATCGCCGCTTGTAAATTAGCTAAACCCTTGTCAATATCTCTGCAAACTTCTGCCATGTATCACCTGATTTTGTTAGCAATATTTTTCAGGCGATCGCCAACTTCCTTGCATGGTACACAGCAATATCCTGGGTATTTATTATGGGTGCATTTATGACTACCTTCAGGGCAATCATCATCACAGGTAACATGAAATGTTAATGGGCAAACACCTTTCTCACTAAAAATTATCTGTCCATCTTTAAGAACTTTAATTTCACATTCAGCCAAACAATCACAATTGCCCGATGTTATATACCCACTAGTTGGGGACATCCCACCGACCTGAGTCACACTATTTGTACCAGCTTTATATTCATAGCTACTCCCAGCTAATATGACTCCATCCATGTAGAGGTTGTATCCTGTGCCATTGAAGGCATAAGATGGGGATGTTCCACATGCAAAATATTCATACATAGCTGAATTGTTGACTCCCTGCCCTGCGAATCTCCAGCAAACACCACTATTCCCTGGTTGAACTGTTTCTACTTCGATAGGTACTAAGTCAGTTTCAAACTTCTTAGGCTTGCTATCGCCAAATGAATATTCAACAATAGCTTTTGATTTTCCAGTACAGTAAGTCATGCTTTATCCAAAGTAAGTTCCATAAAGTTCTACTTCTCCAAGCACAAGATGACCAAATCCAGAGCTGTTGTTACCAGTCATGTAAATCCGAAAATTCGTGTATGCAACACTAGAATTTGCAACGGGTATTGATAGCCATTGGGAGTTAGCAGTGAGTGTTGTGTTATTAACTTGAGAATCTAAGTCAACCCAATTACTGTTATCGTTACTTCCCTGAAGTTTCCAGCTTCTCGGATGATAGCCGCTAGAAGAACTGCGGGTTTTTATTGAATAATAATTGCACTTTAAGCTTTTACCACCGAGATAAAAGTTTACCCATGCATTAGTATCTGAATTGGTAAAGAATTCACTATTAGCTCTATCAACCAAGGAAGATACAGATCCAGAGCCGATGCTACTGGCTGTAATAACTAATCCTTTTCCAGTTGGGCTTGACCAGGTAGTTGTACCGCCAGAAGTGCCAATCCAATAAAATAGACCATTACTATCCCCACTAGCAGTAATAGCTAATTCTTTGCCACTAGAAGTATTTATATAGGTCTTCAAAGTGCTAGCTTTGATTTTTTTAGTGCTATTAGTCTCAGCATCCCAAATTAGTAGCAGGTCGTTATCCGTTAGTGACGTTAATTCAGGATAAAGGTCAAGTTTCATGCGTGAAAGAATGAATGATTATTTGATTGCGTATTCTGTCTGCCATGCCTTCTGGGATATAAGGGCCCCAGCGAAAAATCTCTAGTAATTCCCAAAGGTTTCGATTGTCATGTTCGATTGGATAATTATTTTCGTCTGTAATCGGGATATTGTTTTCATCGGTTAGTACTCCTTGAAAATTCTCAAGCGCTTTCAAGAGAATTGCTACTACTAATTGTTCAGCCCGATTATTTGCTGTAGGAGTTAAACCAACTGCCGATAAATCTGATTTTTTAATAATTAATTCATCGGCGGTTTGGACAGCATTAACACCAAATAATTGTTGTAATGTTAATGTCTGCATTTTTTAGTAATCGTCTGGATCAATGACATCGGCACCAGTCAACTCTTTATCTACCTCAATACTGATAGTATTTCTGAGGTAGATGGCGTTATTTCGAGTAGTGATACTGGGGCTAAAGCCGTCTGTAAGGGCAACAGATTGGTCAATGTTTGTTTCTCGCGCAGCTTCTGTTAATGCCTCTTGAGCTTTCAAATTAATAGCTAATAACAAAGATTCAGCAGTGTTATTGGCACTGGGTGTTAACCCCACCCCTGTTAAATCAGCTTTCTTGATAGTTAGGTCGGTTGCGTCCTGGGTGACGTTTGCGCCAAATACAGCAGTAAGTAATGGTTCAGCCATGAACTTCAGATTTATTTAATGAGGTGAATAAATCCGTTGTATGGCTGATTGAAAATTATGTAAATGTTCCAGTTTTATGTAGAAGTGGAACATTTACTGAGGACGTGTATCTATTGCCAGTACTAGGATTGAGCGAATATTTGCTAATAGTGAATATTTAGGGAATTCCACTTTCACCTCTGAACCAGGTAAAAGCGGAATAAGAGAAGTCTATTTTTTTGTATCTATGCCAAAGAATAACAGAAAGGGAAAAGCTGCCGTATTAACAGATGGTGAATATTCAAAAATCAGGCGGCAAATCCGAACTGAGAAGTACAGATTGCTTTTAGACCTGGCATGGTTCACCGGTGAAAGGTGGGGGGCCCTGGTTCAACTTAAGGTGAGTGATGTTTACGATCGCACTGGCAAGCCCAAGGAAGATATTATTTTCCCCGCCATCATCAGAAAGCACAGACCAGACGGGACAGCTGAAACGACAGAAATTCCAGTACACCAGATTTTGAAGGAATCCCTAGAGCGATACCAGCCAGAAACGGATAGCGAGTGGTTATTCCCCTCAAGGTGCGGTACTAAGCCAATCTGTTGGAAAAATGCTTATAACATTTTCATGCGGGCATCGGATGACGCGGGATTTGAGGCTAAGGGGATTTCGACCCATAGCACCAGGAGGAGCATGGTTAATAAATTACGGAAAAGTGGCATTTCTAAAGAAATTATTCGCACTTTCACCGGACACCGCGACAACAAAGGTCTTGACCCTTATTTTGAAATTGAAATGGACGAACGCCGCGGCGCGATCGCAACTCTATGAAACCCAAACTCCTATTCCTGCAAATTGAGATATTCTGCGAGTGCTTTCAAGAAGGGAAGTACAATCACCCGCTCTTGCTTGCTATGGCTCTAGAGTGTTTGGCTAACCAGGCATGGGATGAAGTTGACCGACTCTACCCAAATTTGTGACAAAGCTGCTTTGAGGCGGATAAGCTCAAACCAGTAGATGTTACTCACAGAATAATGCAACAACTGCGATCGCACTTCAACTACTGCGATCGCATTTTTCATGAGCATTAGTCATTAGTCATTAGGCATTGGTAATATTGCCTTGTAACACGCAATAGACGCGATAAACATGGGCAAAGGTGGGCGGAAATCGACAACTTGGGAACCTGGGTGGAATGCTGGCAAGACGAAATTGATCCGCGTGCCGATTGTGCTAGAAAACGACATTTTGGCTTACGCTAGAGCGGTAGATTCCAAACTGATAAACGATAAATCTCGAAACATCCCCATGCTGAAAGGGGATTTTTTACAGGAATTCACCCTGGGGCTGATTGAGAGTTACATCGAATTTAAAAGGCAGAATTACCACCCTAACCAAAATTCAAGAGTTCTGGACACTAGTACCCGTCCTTGGGACGAACTGCGGAAGTTTCAAAAGCTGCTGCGGGAATCTCCTGAACTGTTGAGGGATTGAAGCCTTTGCGGCATTGCTGACAAAACCAACGCTGGATAACAACGCCGCTAGACAAGCTATAGCTACCGTGCTTAAAAACTAGCATTCCCTGGCACTTTGGGCATGGTGGGCGATTCATTCTTCCAGCCTTGGATTAACTGTTTAATCTCCAGTGGTAATTTACCATCTGCGATCGCAGTTTCCACATCTGCCTTTTTGCGCTTGGCGATGACACTATCCACACTACCCAGGTAAAGCCGGTTAATCTTCCTGCCAGTCATCCAACAATACCGAAAATACCAATACTTATTACCAGACCTTTTAACCCAGTACCGCTCTACCCAGTGGGTATCGTGTTGGGGGGCAGTTTTTTTGGTATCAGTCGCAACTTGCTCCCCAACAAGTGATTCTGCGGTGTGCGGTTTTGTTGCCTTTAAAACTTGCCCCCCAACACGTAATTCCCACTGCTCCCAAGCTTGCTCGTAATCATCCAGGTTTAAATAATCGTCTGGGTCTGGTGGCTCGTCACTGTCATCGTAAAAAATAGAAACTTGTCCGCTATCGTCAACAATGCGTGCTACCTCACCAAAGTGTGCAGGATTCCATCTGCTTTCTGGTTCGGGATGTTGGGGGGCAGTTTCGATTTCATCCCAGTAAGGATCATGAACGGCAACTTTACTAAAACTTGTTGGTGCAATGGTGAACAGTGTTAATTGTTCACTCACCTCAGATGAAGTATGTTTCATAATGTTTTTGAAGTAAGAAAATTGATGGCCGTAACAGCGGCCTTTTTTTATACAGATGAATTAACCAGAGGGGAATAATTCATCCCACTCTGTAGAGTTCCCAAACATGGAAAGTAAAAGATTATGGTTGCGCGGAAACTCCCACCAACGCTCACGTAAACATCGGCGTATAAATCCTTCAGGGTTAAGAATTTTATCTAAACCACCACGGAGATTAAACATTAAAAGTGCCAACTTAATTTCATTAGTTGGACGTTCAAGGACTTCTTTTTCAGAAGAGTCATAATGTATACCCGCTTCTGCCAGAGTCTCTAAGTTGATATCAGAATTAGAATGCTGCTGCTGTATATCACCCGGCACGGCAGATTTATCATTTGAGGGGTCTGAAGTGTAACTTAAATTATGGTTTTGTAAGTTTTTTTCTCGCTTCTTTCTCGGTGGCTTCAACCATTCGAGGGGTCTTACAAGTAACTTAAATATCTTCCAAGAGTACTGTTTAACGACTTGGATAACTCTATGTTCTACTAGCTGGTCAAATATCTTTTTGAGGTAATTATGTGAGTATCCTTTACCTCTTGCCTTGGCTACTGTGGCGTTAAATTCTGATAAATCTGGCTCGACTTCTTCAGCAATTACACCCTGCCTCATTAGCCATTGCCAAAGTGATTTAGCAGCAGGGCAAATATGATGTTGATAACAAAATGCTTCGTGTTCTTCCGTCCAGGGAAGTGCGTTTTTTGATGAGTTTTCTGGCATAATATTGTTAGTTTGTTTTCGGAAAGCCACCACCGAACTTCTAAATCTGGGTGGCTTTTTGATTTTTTATGTCATCGGCGATCGCGCTCTAGGTCATAAATAACTTTCTCTAAATACCAGTTATCTGACTGACCTGGGTTTTTTCGCCGCTGCTGTACCAAAAGTCTTTTGGCGGTTGCCACGTCACCCTTGACCAGGATGAGTAAATCACTTTGCAGGTATCTGTTTTTGGGGTCGTTGCGGTATGAGTTGGATACTTTACCCCGTGGTTGGCTGGTGAATTTGGATGTAAAAGCTTGCAACTCGCAACGAACATACTTAAACAGTGCTATTAAGGCGACTATGCAGTAATAGATAATCCAAAGGTTGAGCAGAAGGCTGATTAGAATGTACACAGGAATTGAAAGTAGATGTTCAATTCCACGATGCGGGAAATAACCTGATTGAGACATCGGGAAATCCCGCATTTGTAAACTTCATACCCTCTTCACAAAACAAAACCGCCCTAACCTTTGCAGGCAGGACGGTTTTATTCGGTGTGATTTACATCTGTAAGACTTTCAGGAATTTGCTTTAGCTCTTTGAGTCTGTCTCTTAAAACTTCAGCCTGTTGTTCATAATAAGCCAGCTGTTTTTCAGTCTCATCTATTAGCTGGCTGACGAGTTTCCCAGAGAATTCACCAATTGACTGTTGTCCTGTGACAAAGGTATCTGATTTGTAGCTATCTGCTCCAAGAGTTGCGATCTGGTAAGACCCATGCTCTGAGCTAGCTGCTGAAAAAGCTCCCACGCTTCGGGATTCACCTTCAAGCTGACTCCCTTCACTTCCCTGCCTGAACTTGGACGACCCGTTCTTGCCATTTTTGCTTTCCATTCTCGACCTCTAGATTATTGCATATCTAGAAATCCATTATTGACTAGAATATCCAGATATGCAATATTATAAACTAATGGATATCCAGAAATCCTTTTATTGTGCTCCCCAACGCCTGACCGTTCGCGTTGCAACCGGAGCAAGCACCCGCACCATTGCCACAGTGCCCCGGCGCGGAAACACCCTAAAACTGACTTAAAACCCAAGAGTAACGGAGAGAAACCCCGACTAAAAAACGCTAAAACCCATTGATAGCAAGCATTTAACAAAAATGACTGTACTGCGATCGCAGTAGTTAAACACCTATATACATAGCTTCAAGTGCCACTTAAGACCTATTTAAGTGCCGCTTAAGCGTGGCTATAACCCCAGTATGTAGGCACTTAAGACCCACTATGACCCTAGTATGCAATGACTATGGAAGCACTAGAAGCCACTAGTAATGGCACTAAAGCAGTAGCAAAGGCTGAGGATAAGACCGAAGAAAAGCCCAAGAAAGACAGAGTGGCAAGACGACCCTTACCATCTTTGCCTAGTGCAGCCTCAGCCGCAGACATGAATCAAGTTGAGTATTCGGCACTAGCTGACAGAACAGCAATCGAATGGGTTTCTTTGAAGAATTACGAAATGTTCAGCCTTTCGCCGGATGGTTCATTTCCCATGATGAAAGTCAGTCGTAGCAAAGCCGTTCGCCTTGCAGATCGTGAGGCGATGATGGTTGGCGGCGGCCGCTGCTTTCGAGTTTCCTTGTCCAATCATCCAAAAGCTAAAACAAGCCCTAGTTCGCCCTAGAGCTTGTTTCAAGGATTAAGACCATACCTACTTGCTTAACCAAAACTTACCATGATTAACAACCAACCACTAACACCCAAAGAACAAAAAGTAGTCGAGGAATTTGAAAAGGCCCGCCCTGGTCTGGGTGCGATCGCAGAAAGCAACATCCGCAACAACGACAAAACCGGCTGGGCTGAAATCATCGCCGACACTCCAGAAGAAGAGTTGGTAGCCCGTGAGGGTTCAGCGACCAACAGCTTCATGTATAAGAGGATCGGCGGATGAAAACACTTTCAGAACTAATAACTGAAGCCTCATTACTGTTGACCCAAATCAGCGATCATCCAGACTACCAAGCTTTAGTAGATGAGGGGTACAGCCCGGATTTAAATATTGCAGATGCTTGTACCGCGCTGGTGTACCTTTCTTGGGTAGTCGATCCGTCTGCAACAGTTCCTGAAATTCCTGAAGTTGAGGTGAAATGATAAACCAAATTTTCATTCTCATCCTGACTTTAGCAGCGCTGATCATCGGCATCATTGCACTTTGTAAAGAGCAAAGCCAACACCCTTTTTACTTGAAAATAGAGGTGCAGTATGGGAAATGACCTCATAGATATCAAAGTCGCGGCCCCTCCTAAAACTGCCAATGCCCACACCTGGGTTGAAATGCATTTACCCAATGCCAAAACCCTTGGGCGTTATTGTGCCTGGGGTCTGGGTCGTGTAGTCTTTTCCCTTGGGCTTTTCAGCCTTTACGGTGTGACAGCTGCTTTGAAGCTGGGCATTACCATCTGTCAAGCAACAGAAAACGCCGTTAAAAAACTGTTGAAAGTTTACGATGCTTTGCCATACGCAGGAGTTCCCATGTCTCAAGTCATTGAAGCTAGCGCTGCCGTGGTTGAGGAACCACTGGAAATCATCACCGACATCATCGCCGCTATTGAAGGCAAACAGGTGATGATCATCGGCGAGATGGGTACTGGGAAAAGCACCCTAGCCCAATACCTCGCCTACACCGTGGGCGGACGGGTTCGCGTCTACGAGTGCGAGGGCACACCCACAGACTGGCAAGGGCTTGAGGTGATTGGTAAGGGTGAAAATTGGGCTGCCATTGAACGCGGCATGGCTGAGGATCTGGAGGATTTAACCAACCAGTTGCAAACCAGAACTGAACGCGGTGATGCTGCTTTGGATGGTACAGAACGAGTCATGATCGCGGAAGAGTACCCGGAACTGGTTTCTAAGGTGTCTAGTTCTGGCGAATGGTTAGAACGTCACGCCAGGAGGGGACGCAAAGGGCGGCGATTCACAGTCTTACTCTCGCAGTATGACCGCGTAGCCGCCTGGGGACTGGAAGGTAAGAGCGATTTAGCCGATGCTTTCTACCGCATTCGCTTGGGTAAAAAGGCTCTAGCTCACGCCAAATCCTTGAAAAATGAACAGCTTATCAACTGGTTGAAACAAGACCAGTCACACTGTTTACTTGACGATCAGCCTTTAAAACTCCCGCCATACAGGGAGATGAAATCTGTTATAAGTCGCAGTGGTTCAACCATAGTCCAACCTTACTATGACAACGCGATCAACCCCAAAAAATCACCTGAAAATGACCTCAAACCCGCTCTAGGAGCGGATTTAGAGGAAAATTGTTCGGATAACGACCGGGTACTTTGGCGGGTAATTCAACGCCTGGGAGGTGGAAAAAGTGATAGTGCGATCGTGACTGAGGTGCTTGGCTTCACTGGCAAGCGCTATGGGGAGGGTGCAGCGCTCCTGGAGCGGTTGCGGAAACAGTTCGGGGGGTAAGTTAGGCGATCGCGCTTTCGTGAGGAGTGCGATCGCAATTTCATCTACCAAGTAAAAAAAATATCACACAATCATGGCAATCAAAAATATTACTTACCAACGGGTAATCAACCTGGGGAATTACGAATCCAAGCGTCTAGAACTGTCTGCTGAAATTCTGGAGGGAGAAGGTGAGGAAGAGGCAATCTCTCGCCTGATGGAAATGGTAGAGCGAAAAGTTAGAGAAGATACTTTCACAAAAGTTGAGGAGGAAATTAGACAGCGTAGAAAAGAGTTGCGTGAACTCAACAAGGAATATGAAGCTGTTAAATCAGCACTAGAAACTGTATCGACTGGGGAGGAGCCTGACCCGGATGACATCCCTTTTGACCAAATGACTCAAACTCAACTTGATGAGCATAACAAAAATTTTTAATCACTAACCAAGAGCATGGTTGAAACCAATTCAGACCAAATACAAATAATTGAAGTTCACAACGTCGTAACTGTTTATGGACTAGAGGAAGACGGTTCTATTGCCGAAACAGGATTCATGCAACTTTCACGACCTCAAGATTGGGGAAATAAAGACCGCTGGCATTATGAATTTTTCAAGCTGGAATGGATTTATCAAGGCACAAAATACATCAATAATTGTCATTGCTGGACTGATTTAAAAGACCCTGAGCAAGGATATCCCCCACTATTTGCTCAAGGTATCGCAATGATTTTAATGCCAGGTACACCACCGGAATTATGTGGACGCGAATATTTGCATGGTGATGATTTTTGGCGCAAATCCTGGGGCGAAATGCCCCCCTACTACGATCCACGTGATGATGACGAATTTGAGGACGATGAAGTTTATGAGTGATGGAAATTTAATAACTAAACAACCAAATAATGACTTCGTGACTTTAACAAAAGAGTTGTATGTACTAAACAGTTTAGCTATGGGAGTAGCTATACAAATTCTTGCCAAAGTAACTGGGGAAAGTATAGAAGATTGGAAAGAATATGTAGGGGCAAAAGCTGGCGAACAATACCGTGAATTATCTGCTGAAAAAATTCAAGAAATAGTTGAGACTCTGGATAATTCTAGAACCGCCTGATGAATCGCAATTGCGATCGCGCTTACTGCGTGGGCTACCTGATCAGTAGCCGAAACGTGAGTTTATCTCACGTCGCGGACGGACTCCAAATCCGACGTGCAGCACATACACACAGCAGCTTAGGGCTTTTGGAGTGAATCAAGCTTTTGGCTTTCCTGCGTTCGTAAGCTCGGCTGCTGTGGTTGCGCTGTTCCCTCCCTATGTCACCAGAAGCGGTAACTTCTGGTTTTGCCTTGAGAGTGAACTAGGCTACTGGCCTTCGGGTGATTCGCAGGCATGGCATCAGGGACAAGACGAAACCACCCAGAGGAGAACTGAATGATTAGAATTTTAGGACTTGATGTTAGCAAGTCCTCAGTTTCGGCTTGCTTGCTTACGGAGAAGCCCGAAGATCCACGTCAATTTTATTATGAATGTCCGTTTTTTCAATTGAGTGCTGATGCAAAAGGCATACAAGATTTACTCGCGCTCAATGCGGACATTGCACTACTAGAACCAACCGGCAATAATTACAGCAAACTTTGGGGCACTCACTTAGCCCGCGCCGGGGTAGAAGTTCGGCTAGTCGGTCACAAGGAATTACGAAATTATCGAGCCAATCACCTGGCACTGCCTGACAAGGATGATGATGCTGATGCTCTCGCGTTGGCTTGCTACTACTTCGATTACCAACAAGACCCCCGGCGATTTGTCCAAATTCGCGATCGCACTATTGTCAGAATTCGAGAATTAGTTTTGCGGCTGGCACATCTCAACCGCGTTCAATCGCCGATCATGAATCGTGCGCGGCAAGATTTAGCGTGGCAGTTTCCAGAAGTGGCGCTAGTTCGCTCACTTCGCGGTGTAGCTGGTGAAGCACCTTTACTTTGGGGCTGGCTTGCAGGAGTTCGCAAAAGCAACCGCTATGATCGCCTTTACTCTCAAACCGTGGGGTTGGGCATCACTGACACAGTGCGAGAACACGCAAAACGGATCTGTGACCTTCAGCGCGAGGAACACGTCATCGAGGGAGAGTTAAGAGACTTGCTTGCTGATTCACGATTTGAATATTACCGCACAGTTTTTAAAATGTTTGGATTTGGCGATCGCCTTTCGTCGGTGATTATTTCCCAGATTTACCCCATTGAGGGATTCCTGGATGCTGATGGTAAACCAGAGGTGAAAATCAGAATGGGGCGAAACTCTAAAAAGCCTACCAAACGCCACCTTTCACTGAGAAGATTCCAAAAAGCTTTGGGCGCTGCTCCCTCAATGGAAGCTTCTGGCGATAGCCGTAAAGCCAAAGTAGTTGGCGGATCTGACTTATGTCGCAAGTCTTTGTGGCAGTGGGTTTTTACTCGCATTGAACCGAAGCGATCGCGGCTCAAGAATGATATTGGTAAAGCTTTGGGTGAACAGTTAGATACTGAAAAAGCTGCGGGTCGTCCTGTGAAGCTGGTCAGGAATCGGATTGCAGCCAAAGGAGCAAGGTTACTGTTTAGAGAATTAGTTAAAGGCTTGAAGTGACGAAATGGAGATTTTGACCAGTCAGCCGAATACAACTAGTTGCCCCAAGTGTAATGGCAGAGGACTGCTGAACGAAGTCAAGTGTGACTTTTGCCTGGGAGATGGTTGGATCGAGGAAGCCACCGAAGAACTTAGATATCTCTGGATGTGCGAGGATTTGGGGATTCTTACTAGCGAGGAATACCAAAGGCTGCAAGAGCTAAATTACTAGAGTGAACGCAGAGATATATGGGACGCGGGAAATTTTTTTAAAGAATATTACTTCAAGCGCCCAGACCCAAAGAGTCTGAGCGCTTGAATATTAGGTTGCAGAGAAACTTCTGCTAGTTCGGGGAATTATGCGGCCATCATTTGCATACTTCTGCAAGACTCTGCACACTTGCGACAAGCAGCAGCACATTCCATCATTTTCGCGTCATCCCTCATCATCTCACAGGCCATAGCAGTGCGATCGCACATTTCCGCACACAGCATACAAGTGCGTTCCATGAACTCAGAACCGCTCATCATCATATTCATGCACATCATGCACATTTCAGAGCAATCGCGCATCATGCTCATCATGCTCATCATGCTTTTGTCCATCTGCTTACCACCTTTGCTCATGCAGTAAGTCATGGTTTCCATGCACATTTTGTGACAGTCCATACAAGCATCCATACAAGCTTGCATTTCGGTAGTCATGGTTTCAGTCATCATCATCATCATCATAGGAAATACCTCTTGATTTTTTGATGCATAGATAGTGTCCTTGGAAGGACTACTCATAACATTAGTCTTACTTTTTTAAAGAGTCAATGGGGTTTTTAATTCAGGTTTTATAAGCCTACTATCCCGATATAATTACCGGAAAATCAAACTGAATCTACACTAGTTTAGTGTTGTTTTTTTGAGTATTGCTATGCATTAAGGATTAGAAACACCCATTTCAAACTGGGGTTTTCTTAAATAAGTCAACTTTCCATTGGGGATCAAAAGTTATAGTTAAATCTGGATCAAAAATAATGTCATTTTTTTTAACAAACGCCTAAACAAAGCATTTGTAAATTTATATTAATCCAGGGTTTATTAACTTATGTTAATGGAAGATAGGCACACTTAAAATTCGTAATTCCTAATAAGATTTAGACTCCATCTACAAAGCTATGTCTGAAGGTAGGGATAAAAAACCCTATACTTAATTAAGAGAAATCAAGCTTACAACGCGGAATAAAAATCGGTTTTCTCCATACCCAATAACCAATACCAATTTTCAAGCTAGAGCATTTTCTAAATCAGCTTGCAAATCTTGTTGATGTTCAATTCCTACCGAAAGACGGACTAAATTATCCTTTATTCCCCGCTGAAGTCGTTCCGCTTCTGGTAGAGAACCGTGGGTCATTTTGGTAGGATAGCAAAGCAGCGATTCCACACCACCCAAACTTTCAGCCAGCAAAAATAACTTGAGTCGGGAAGCGAATCTTTCAACCTCAGCAAAACCGCCTTTTAATTCCAAACTAATCATCCCCCCAAAGCCAGACATTTGCTCTTTTGCTAATTGATGCTGTTCATGACTGGATAACCCTGGATAATAAATGCGCTCGATTTTGGGATGCTTTTCTAAAAATTCAGCTAAAAATAAAGCGTTTTTTTCATGTTCTCGCATTCTCACAGCCAGAGTTTTAATTCCTCGCAGCACCAACCAGCTATCAAAAGGACTAGGAATCGCCCCGATCGCATTTTGATAAAACTTCAGTTCGGTGTATAGTTGCTCGTTAGATGTGATAACTGCGCCACCAATAATATCGCTGTGTCCCCCTAGATATTTGGTAGTGCTGTGAACCACAATGTCAGCACCTAAATCTAACGGCGTTTGAAAATAAGGACTAGCAAAAGTATTATCAACTACTAAGATGATATTATTTCTACGGGCAATATTTGCTAATGCGGCAATATCAATAATTTTTAACAGAGGGTTAGTAGGGGTTTCAATCCAAATCAGCTTAGTATTTGGTTGAATGGCAGTTTCAAAATCAGCGATGTTATCAATATCTACATAGCTAGTTGTAACACCCCAATTTTTTACAACTTTTTCTAGCAACCGATAAGTTCCACCATATAAATCATCACCAGCAACAATATGATCACCATTTTTGAGTAGACTTAATACTGTTGTAGTTGCAGCTAAACCAGAGGCAAATGCCAAACCAAATTTCCCATTTTCAATAGAAGCTAAAGCCTCTTCTAAAGCTGTGCGGGTGGGATTTCCCGTGCGAGAATATTCATATCCTTTGTGTTTACCTATGGCTTCTTGTTCATAAGTAGAAGTCAAATAAATGGGGACAATAACAGCACCCGTTTGTGGGTCTGATTGCTGACCTTCATGAATTGCTCTAGTCTCAAATTCCATAATTTTTCCTTGATTATTCTTGGTTTTGGCTAATCCAATATCTGATTAAATCGGCTCTGGTAATTAAGCCAATAGGAACATCATGCCGCTTAATAATAATCCCAGTGCTTCCTGATAACAGCACTCGATAAGCTTCAGAAATATCTACTTCTTCATCGAGAATCGGCAGTGGTTTCCCCATAACTACCGAAACTTCCTGATTAGAAAAGTTGATGCCATCATGGAGAAATTTCATTAAAGAGGCTTCATTGACGCTTCCTACTACATGATTATTATCAATCACAGGAAGCTGTGAAATATTCAGCTTTTGTAGGTAGTTTGTGGCTTTACTCAAGGTATCACGGGGACTGACAGCAACTAGAGAAGGAAAATCTTTTTTTTGAGCAAGAATTTCACCAACTTTGATACTTTTTACTGTTGTACCTTCCCAAAAACCATTTTCCTGCATCCAGGCATCGGAGTAGATTTTATTAATGTAGTTTCTTCCCGTATCTGGTAATAGGGTTACAATATACTTCGGCTCTGTTAATCTGGCTGCATACTTGAGCGCTGCGGATACTGCTGTACCACAAGAACCTCCTACTAATAAACCTTCTTCTCGTGCTAAACGACGAGCTATATTAAAAGATTCTTTATCGCTAACCCGAACCATTTCATCGACTAATTGACGATTAAATGTCTTGGGAATAAAGTCTTCACCAATCCCTTCAACTTTGTAAGATTTGGGGGTGTCACCAGAAAGAATTGAACCCTCTGGATCTGCACCAACAATTATTATATTTGGATTTTGCTCTTTCAGATATTTGGCAACTCCTGAAATTGTACCACCTGTGCCCATACCTGCAACAAAAACATCAACTTTACCATTACTATCTGACCAGATTTCTGGGCCTGTAGTTAAATAATGAGCTAACGGATTATTTGGGTTTTCAAATTGATTTGGTCTATAGGCTCCTGGTATTTCTTTGGCAAGTCTTTCCGCTACACCGTTATAACTTTCTGGCGAGTCAGGCGGTACAGATGTGGGAGTAACAACTACTTCCGCACCATAAGCTTTAAGTAGGTTGATTTTATCCTGGCTCATTTTATCAGGCATGACAAAAATACAGCGATATTTTTTTACTGCTGCAATTAATGCTAGTCCCACACCAGTATTACCTGCGGTGGCTTCAATAATTGTGCCGCCGGGTTGCAGTTGACCTGTTTTTTCTGCGGCTTCAATCATCGTGAGGGCAATTCTATCTTTGGTACTCCCGCCAGGATTGAGATATTCTACTTTGGCATAAATACTTGAGTGAATACCTTCGGTAATTTTGTTTAGTCTGACTAATGGAGTTCTACCAATTGCTTGCAAAATGTTTTCATAAGTAGCCATATAGAAGTCCTAAATGATTTTTAAAACAATTTTTTTATTCTCTTCACGTTCTACTCTTTGGGAAGATAAGAAAATAAATGAATCTTAAAATGTTGGTTGTAGAGTTGATTGCAGTTTGAGTAAGCGATCGCTCGCTGTTTGTAATGTCTCAGGTCTTTTGCTAAAACAAAACCTGATCATCGACTGTTGCTAGCATCACAGATGCCATTGCTTCTGTGGAACCAGAGGTAACGGTGATTTGGGTTTCGGGGTCTATATCTAAGCCGAGATACCAGCGGACTTTTTTGGCGATCACATGACGAAATAGGCGTAGACGCGTTGGCGAAGCCTCTCGTAGAGAAGCGGCTTGTCGCCCGCCAGACATCGCCCCAAGTAATGGCATACTGATTAACATCTGCCTCTATTGCCTCATAAGCAGCCTGTTTCAACTCCAAGGGACAGGGAAAATCAGGGAACCCCTGCGCCAAATTCACCGCACTGTATTGCAGTGCAACCCGCGTCATTTCTCGAATCACCGACTCTGTAAACTGGTCTGCCTTCGCTGATATTTTTTGGCGCACAATCTCACTCACCCCTATACCTCCGTATTGCGGTTATGCGGAAATTTCTGTAAACCCAATACAATCCATAATATCGATAGACTTATCGTAGTATACTCAAATTCCAGATCCAGAGGGAATAGAACCTTATTATCTATATACTGAATTATTGAGATTAATAGTCAATTATTGAAGGTACTGATCCAGAATCATCATGAAATCTTTGCACCGTCCCGATCTGTATAGCTGGTCTAATTTCAATCCGGCAAGAAATATTGATTTCAATGGGATTGCCTGGATTCGCCCAGATGGCAACATCTTGATTGACCCAGTAGCCCTATCAAACCATGATTGGAATCATCTGAAATCCCTCGGTGGTGTGGTTTGGATTGTGCTGACAAATTCTGAGCATGTCAGGGCAAGTAAAGAAATTGCCGATCAAACCTATGCTAAGATAGCCGGCCCTCTGGCAGAAAAAGACAATTTTCCTATACATTGCGATCGCTGGCTGTCTGACGGTGAAGAATTTGTGCCAGGACTAGAGGTGATTGAACTCCACGGTTCTAAAACTCCCGGTGAATTAGCTCTGTTACTGGAGGAGACAACTTTAATTACAGGAGATTTAGTCAGGGCACGCAAAGCAGGTAGCTTAACGATTTTACCAGATGACAAGCTGCTGAATCGAGAAGAGGCTGTTGCTTCTGTGCAGAGGTTGGCTCAATTAAGTCGGGTAGAAGCAGTGCTGGTAGGGGATGGTTGGCCTGTTTTCCGTGATGGACGCGATCGCTTGCAAGAACTTGTAGCGACGCTTTAAATGGGTGGGGCGATTGGTCATATCATGTCCACCCAAAAGACCTCTCCCTGGTTTTACTACGCAAAACCTGTCCCTCTCCGAGTCGGAGAGGGACAGACTTGAACTTTAGTTCAAGGCAGAGAGAGGTCTGGCAAAATAACGTTGCTTGGCTGATGTGGCTAGGAGTTCATTTAGTATATCTTCCTGGCGATCGCAGTCGTTTCCTAGTCTTACTTACTTGGCTTCACACTTACTTATTTAGCGATCACTCAGTTCGCTTAATTCTGTCTGTGAAAAAACGTTAGCTTTCAAAGCGGATGATTGTACCGTCTTCCGCAATGGAAGCGATCGCTTACAGAAACTTGTAGCAAAGCTGTAAATGGGTGGGTAGTGGAGCAAGCGGCACAGGCAGGAATGTTGATATCTCCTGGCTATAAGTGGGATAGTTAACGCTACAGTTGAGTGAAATAATATCACATAAGCTGAGATAGCCAATAATAGCGCCTGGATTTGACTCTGTTTAATTATCAGGAGCAAAGCGCGATTCTCCTGTGGAAAGGCTGCGCGATCGCGTGCAGAATATTTACAAGTGTTGCCTAAAATTATGGATAATTCCCCAGTGGTCGCTCAAGCAGATGCATCCTTAGCAAATTACACTCAGGAAAGTATACATCTAGTGGAGTCAGCAGTTGGATTGAATTCACCACCGAAGGAAAAAATAGGAAGTGACTTTGACTCTCGCATGATGCTGCGGTGTTTGGAACTTGCTCGCCGCGCTTTAGGACGTACTTCGCCAAATCCGCTAGTGGGAGCAGTGATTGTCAAGGATGGCGAGATTGTCGGCGAAGGGTTTCATCCTCGTGCAGGTGAGCCTCATGCAGAAGTGTTTGCCTTGAGGGCAGCAGGCGTTGGCGCAGCCTCTCCCCAGGAGAATCGCGCCCGTGGTGCAACAATTTATGTCAGCCTAGAACCTTGCAATCACTACGGACGGACTCCCCCATGTTCAGAAGGATTGATCCAAGCAGGAGTGGCAAAAGTGGTAGTGGGTATGGTTGACCCCAATCCACTGGTAGCTGGAGGTGGTATTGCCCGTTTACGTGCGGCGGGGATCGAGGTGTTGGTCGGAGTAGAAGAAGCAGCTTGTCATCAGCTAAATGAAGCTTTTGTGCATCGCATTCTCTACAAGCGACCTTTGGGAATTTTAAAGTATGCCATGACTTTAGACGGCAAAATTGCTACCACCTCCGGTCACAGCGCCTGGGTGACAAGCCAAGAAGCCCGCAATGAAGTACATCAGTTGCGGGCGGCTTGCGATGCAATAATTGTCGGCGGTAATACAGTTCGACAAGATAATCCTTACTTAACCACCCGTCAGGTGGAGGCACATAATCCCCTGCGGGTGGTGATGAGCCGCCATCTCAACTTACCGGAAAGTGCCCATCTCTGGCAAACTGCGGATGCTCCCACTTTGGTGTTAACAGAGAAGGGTGCTAATCCCGACTTCCAAGAACTGTTGCTCAAGCAGGGGGTGGAAGTGGTGGAATTAACATTACTTACACCAGATAAGGCAATGGCGTACTTGTATGAGCGGGGTTTTTGTAGCGTCTTGTGGGAATGTGGTGGTACCTTAGCTGCTAGTGCGATCGCTCAAGGAGCAGTGCAAAAAGTTTTAGCATTTATTGCCCCGAAAATCATTGGTGGTAGCATTGCTCCCACACCGGTGGGCGATTTAGGTTTTACTACCATGACTGAGGCGTTGTCTCTAGAACGGGTTCGTTGGCGTGTAGTAGGCTCTGACTGCTTAGTGGAAGGTTATTTCCCCCAAAAAGCAAATAGTCAATAGTAATAACACTTGACTATCAATCAATTCATCGTGATATTGCTCATAAACACTGACGTTCATGAGCCATATCACGTATAAGGGCTAGCCGAGATTGAATGTAGTGGCAGAGAAAATCAGTTTCGTTAGAATCTAACAACACTTGCGTTTCGGTTTGTTTTACTAACCACTGCACCAAGCTAGCATCATCCAGTTGTAAGAGGAGCTTGGCTTGGGCAGTTTCAACCACTGACCAAAGCTGACGCATGATTGTAGGAGTCATCAGACCTCAATTGAATAATTAGCTTCGCTGTCTTCAGATTACACAATTACGATCGCACTTTACGATATGAATGTAGAAGCTGAGACAAGTATTATTAAAAACTTAATAATGGTATTTATAACTTTATGAAGATTAAGAATTTAAAACTTAGTTTAAAAAATGGGTATTCGGCATGGGGCAGGGCATGGGAAGGATATATTTTCATTCGTTTAGTTGCAAAACCTAGAAAATAAATCCACTAATTCTAAAAACTGGCTTTTTGTGCTTGTTAAGACCGAAATTGTCTTGATTGTAGCCCAATAAAGTCAGTTTTTTAATGACTATATTGAACCCTCCATTTGTCTTATAGGATACAAAAAATTTCACTTTCGAGACCAATGTTGAACAGGAAATTAACACCTTTTACCTGTAGATGGACTCACAAAATCATGTAAGTTTGCATCCCAAATACTAATGTAAATAAAATTACATTCTTGGCGGATAATCTGACCCTTAACTGAGCCATTCTTAAAACTAAAATTATCAGATTGGCGCTGTTGTACCTGTTTGAGTCCCTGCTTAATATCTTCAGTGGCTTGTCCATCTAACAATCCATTCAAGGTAGTTTCCATTACCTGTGGGTCTACCGATTGGGCAAAAGATACTTCAGTTTGACGCAGCACTTTAGAATTACGATCAAATAAGTAGCCAAGGTCAATTTTGTTTGGCACTAGTTTGTAAACGACAGCACGGGTATTGCCCCATGCACCTCTTAAATCTCGATTTGGTTTGCCGAGGGTAGCTTCTACAGCGCTTCTTGGTGTACCTGTAGGAAAAGCGGGAACGTTTTGGCTACTAGGAGGCTGATCGTTGTTTTGTGGTGCTGAAGGCGCTTCTGGTGTAGGAGATGCAGGAGATGCAATATTTTCTGGTTCTGGCTGTGGTATGGATACTGCTACTGGTGGTGGAGTATCTGAAATTACAGGCTCTTTTTCTGGCTGTGGTATGGATACAACTGGGGGATTAGAGGTTGGCAGAGGATCGGGAATTACTGGCTGTCGTCGTCGTGAGGTCGATATAACTGGAACTGGAGAAGTCTGGGAAGAAATGGGCGGTTTGGTAGATGTAGGAGTCGGAGAAAATTCTGGCGATGGCGTGGGACTTGTGGCAATGTTTGTTTCTGGTTGTTCTTGACGAGTGATGCCAGAAATTGCAACTGCACCAAGCAAGCCGCCTATCAGCAAACTACCAACAATCACAGCAGGTTTTTGCCAGTTTCCAGGAGATGCAATCGCAGAATTCTTTTGCGGAGAATATAATGGCTGGGTTTGTCGAGTTGATGCAGCAGTGGCAGAAAAACTGACTGTGGAATTATTTGCACCTAACTCAGGAGGTATATTGTTAGAAGATTGCAAGGCATGTAGCATTTTACTGGCAGTGCTGTAGCGATCGCCAGCATGAGGCTTAATTGCTTGATTGAGTATCGCCGCAAATTGGGAAGAGACATTAGGGGCGTGCTGCTGCCAAAGTATTTCACCAGTTTTGAGATCAGTTAGTAGTTCTTGCGGGTGTTTGCCAGTCAGCAGATAAATCGCCGTTAAACCTAAGCTGTAGATATCAGTGCCGTAAACTGGGCGGCCAACGGCTTGTTCACTAGGCATATACCCCGGTGTACCAATGACGAGCGATCGCGTGGGGTATCCTGGAGGATTAACCACTGAACGGATTGTTTCTTTGACTGCGCCAAAATCAATCAAAACTGGTTTGCCATCAACAGAACGGAGAATAATGTTTTCAGGCTTGATATCCCGGTGAATAATGCCTTTGCTATGGACATAATCTAAAACTGAAAGCAGACTCAAGAGAATTTGCCGAACAGCAGTTTCACTCTCAAATCCTTTAGATTCGACAATTTTGGTCAGGGTTTGGCCGTGAATCCATTCTTGGACGAGGTAAAATTGCCCATTCTCAGAAAAGTAGGCGTAGAGTTTAGGAATTTGGTTACTACTTTCACCCAAATACTCCAAGGTTGCGGCTTCCCGTTCAAACCTTTGTTGGATAAGTTGGTAATTTTGCGGGTCATTATTGGTTATCGGTTTTAGCTGCTTGATTACACAGCGGCGGCGAGAAGGCATATGGACATCTTCTGCCAGAAAGGTTTCGCCAAACCCACCAGCACCGATTACCTGGATAACTTGATAGCGATTGTTTAGCAGGGTTATTGTCATGAAAAATTACAAGCGTAGACACCGGAGACATTCAGCCTCTGGGCTTGTCGTCAGACATCGCCCTTTCCAAATGTACATCAGATAAGTTCATGAGTTATGCGAAGAGGCGGAGGGGCAGGGAGAGCAATTCCTGTCCCGTTCGCGCAGCGTCTCCAAGAGTTGCCGTGAAGCGGAGCGGAACATGGGTATCAAGCCCCGCCCAAAAGCGAGCGTTCTCGATTGGTCGGAGTACAAGATCCGTTACTACCTCCCCTGCTCCCTGCTCCCCGCTCCCCTGCCTCTTTTGACTGTACTAAGTAAACTCTATAGTCTCAACAAACTCTAAAATATTCTCCTTGATGTCTTCGGCTTCTTCTTCAAGGGAATCGGGAGTTTCGCCGTTGATAAAGCTGTGCTGACTACTAACTATATACAAAAATTCACCACTGATAAAGGTGAGCAGCCCCCGGTAAGCGTCTAATCTGATAGCAGTTCCATTATTTTCTTGCTTAGAAATCGTTGAACCTTTGGGCATATCAATTAACACGTAGTAAGCGCCTCGCAAAGTATCTTCCAGATATTCGGTATACTCCACAGAAGCATCTGGTACATTGACAAAAATCGCTTGGGGTACATACTTGTCTACTAAGATTGTTTGTAAATATTCTTCTTGTCCAACAGACTCAAGTTCCTCTAACTGTTCTAGAGGGAAAGGATAATAATCGATTCTCAGCAAAGTACCGATGTCATCGGAAAAGCCAACTACTCCTTCCTGGCTTTGAATTCTACCGCCCTGCTGCGGATCAACCGGAATCGGCACGGTAAAATTACCTAAAGGGGATTCATAGGTCTGTTGACTAAAATCTTCTATGACTACTGTCTCATCTTCGTCGTCTGTATATTCTTCTTCTGCTTCTTTAAAGGCTGCAATAACCTCCTTGATGATTTCCTCTGCCTCTTCATCCTCCAGTTCTAAGGCTGCTTGTAGCTTTTTGAGGTAGGCTTGTTTCGATTTGGGGATGGCGAGTTCATCGTCTAAAAGCACTATCACCCCAGCGGCAAAACCATCCAGCACTAATTCATCTGAGAGAGATACTTTGGCGACATTAAATAGGGGCCCAATTCCCTCTTCTTCTACAATGCCTATGAGTCTATCAACTATTTCGGCGATTTCATCTTCTGAGTATTCCTCAAAAACCTCGAATTCCCAAAGGATACCCGCTAAACTTTCTGCATCAACATCTTCAATGGATGAATCAGCGATCGCAGTGACAGTTGCGATCGCCGCCACCGCTTCCTCTGGACTTAACGATTCCTCTGATGTCTTTGGTGAGTTAAAAACCTTGTCATACTTGGTCATAAATGCTACCTCAATTAATTGCTTTATAGTAATAACAGATTGAAAGTGACAATGGTCAGTTTACCAATGGAGCGAATCTTCTAGAGAAAAAGTTGGCTAATACGTGGTTTACTCAGTATTTCTCAGGTGTAACCAAACCTTTTTGACAGCTAATCTCCAGCGCTAATTCAGTCTTGCTGTAATCCGACTTTACAAACTGCTGACTTTACATATCATGATTTGATACATACTCCGAAGCGATGGCGATATTTTCGTAAAAACTTGAATCTAACCAGTAAATTTCGTGTCCTTGGTCTTCCCAGGATGCCTGATATTTCATTTCAATGTTGTCCAGGTTTTTATAGTAATTCAAATGACCTCTATTCGAGTCTTTCAGATGGTAGTAATTAACCCAACAAATTTGATCGAGTTTCCATCCCATTGGGTTATTAACTAGCTATTGACTTTGCAATGCAAATTCTAGTTTCACACAGCAGGAGTTAAGGTTTTATAAAATATGTTGTCGAATATACGTTTAAACACGAGATGAACTCAGTATTTGCCGTAGATCAAATTTACTATGTAATGTAAATTTTTGTGATGAGGCAATTAATACAAGTAGACATAATTAAACATAAAATAAAATCCTAGTTCGTAGTCAGCGATTAATCGCTTAAAACAAAAATTATCAGCACTAAAGTCCTTACTCCATACTTTAATTTATTTACACCTAGCTACTTACCGTTAATCACTACTATATTTCTTGATTTTTATCCTCTAGCAAATGAATTATATCTATCGGCATAATTATAAACTAGCTAGCGATAGATACCTACACCGTGGGCAGGATGTCACAATACCGACGTTATCTGTAGTGACACACAATACTCGAAACGTTGTACTGTTGGTTCTACAAGTGTGAATTACATAAAATTTTGAGTTTTTTTTATGGTAAAAACCCCTCCATCCCAGTTTTCACCAGATCAATACAAAGTTGATTCTGCACAAGAAAAAGTAGAAGCTCTAATAGAAACACCACCATCAGATACGGAGATTGACTTAGAGTTTCTTTACACCAGAGATATTGAATTTCGTCAGGAAACCATTTATTTTCTTGTTGTTGATCGCTTTTATGATGGCGATCCAGATAATAGTGAAGGTGCAAACTCAGAACTGTACGATCCAACTAGACAAGATTGGGGTAAGTACTGGGGTGGCGACTTGCAAGGTGTCATCGATAAACTGGACTATCTCAAAAACATGGGAGTGACAGCTATTTGGCTAACTCCACTGTTTGAGCAGGTTGAAGAGTTATTTGTTGGTAATGCTGCGTTACATGGCTATTGGACAAAAGACTTTAAGCGGATTAATCCTCGCTATATTGCTGATGGAGAGAACCCTTCATTAAACGCTACCCAAGAAGAAAAAAATACGACTTTTGATCGGTTAATTACAGAACTGCACAAGCGGAATATGAAGCTGGTGCTGGATATTGTCTGCAACCATAGCAGCCCTGACACCAGCGGTAGCAAAGGCGAATTGTATGATGATGGAGTCAAAATTGCTGATTTTAATGATGATGTCAATCATTGGTATCACCACTATGGCGAAGTGCAAAACTGGGAAGACGACTGGCAAGTACAGAACTGTGAGTTAGCTGGTCTAGCAACCTTTAATGAAAACAATACTGAATATCGTCAGTATATCAAATCAGCAATTAAACAATGGCTAGACCGGGGTGTGGACGCACTACGGGTAGATACTGTCAAGCACATGCCTATCTGGTTTTGGCAAGAATTCACTGGCGAGATGACCAATCACAAACCAGATGTATTTATTTTTGGTGAATGGATCTACAGTAATCCTAGTGACGATCGCTCGGTGGAATTTGTTAACCACTCAGGCATGACACTTCTAGACTTTGGGTTGTGCGTGGCAATTCGAGCCGCACTGGCGCAAGGTTCAGAAATGGGATTCCAGACAATTCAATACATTTTTGACCAGGATTATCGCTACAACGGGGCAACAGAACTAGTTACCTTCATTGATAATCATGATATGTCCCGCTTTCAATCGCTGAACCCCGATCCAGCGATGTTGAAGGTTGCGATCGCCTTAATTATGACCTGTCGCGGCATTCCCTGCATCTATTACGGTACAGAACAATATCTGCATGACGATACCGATGGCGGTAACGACCCGTATAACCGCCCAATGATGGAAAATTGGGATAGTGAAAGTGAGATTTATCGTTGCATCCGGCTACTGTCTGGCTTACGGCGACTAAATCCAGCTGTGTCAATGGGTAGCCACTGGCAAAAATACTTAACACCAGATATTTACTGTTATGTACGCCGCTATCGTGACTCTGTGTGTTTTGTAGCTTTAAACCGGGGAGGAGAAGTTACTCTCCCAGAAGTAGAAACAGAATTGCCCGATGGAGAACATACTTGCGTAGTGACTCGCAACAAGTATGAAGTTAAAGACGGCAAGATTTATGACCTAGTATTAGAAGAACGGGGAGTGCTCGTTTTCAGCCACGTTGGCGAACGGATCAAAGCGCAGACAATTGTGCGCGTGCAACTCAATGGCGTAGATACCCAACCCGGCGAAACCATTGTGGTAACAGGAGATTGCCCAGAGTTGGGTAACTGGGATATCAGCAAAGCATATCCTTTAGAGTACATCAACTCGAATACCTGGTCTGCTGAGATTCCTTTTGACGAGAGTACTGGTAAGCTGATTGCTTATAAATATGCCATGTGGCGGGAAGGGCGATCGCCTCTGCGCGAAAACTTGGTAAATCGCCGCTGGGTAATTGCCAAAGAAGGTACTGTCAAATGGCGTGATACTTGGGCATCGGGAAGAGAATCGTAGAAATTTCAGATAAACAATAAAGTGCAAAGGAGCAAAATTTTCATCCTTTGCACTTTATTTTTTGTGAATTAATAGCGCTTCTCGTAACCTGCGGTCAACACATCTATCTATGTATGCAATCCTCTGATTTGTAAATGCTTCTTCAATATATTTTAGTTTATGGTGATCTGGATCACACCATTTTGGGAATAAAAATAAGTAATATCAAGCCGATAGACATCTAATAACTGTTAAAAAGAGGGCAAAAAGGCTCTAACTTTTACAGGATAAAAGAATAGATGATACCTTTGTGAGTGCTAAACTCACCAGTTTTTAATACTTACTAAGTCATCTAATCTAAAAAAATGAGAAAAAGGTAAATAGTAATGTTCGACCTATTGCTGAGAAATCAATTAAGTGCTCCCAAAAAAGTAAAATTTAAAAATGAAATTTTGGCACGAGTTGAAGGTCGAAATGCAGAACCTTTAAATGACGAAATAAATTTTTATAAAACTGAATTGCTTCCCTATTTTATCAAGTTGAGCCAACACAATCCTGTTTTTAGCGTTACAGAGCAATTACGGCTTTTAGTGGGTGTTTGGACACCAATCTGGTCTACCATATCGTTTCATGAAAGTTTACCCAAAAGAATACAAGAGCAGTCCTTCCAAATCTTCCAGCATGATGGTTACTGTGCCAGTGTAGCTCGCTATATAATGGGAAAAGAACCGTCTTTATCTCAATCTCAGAATTTTCAATCAAATTTACCAGCTTATGATTTCATGGTGATCCAAAAATATGGAGTTCAAAATGGTAAATGGTATCTTCAAAATATTGATAGATTTCAGGCTTTTACAAATAGAGAAATTCCTCTAACTTTAGAGTCAGTCTACAAGTGGTTTACTCATGTAGTTAACACTAAAGTCAAACTGAATGCGTCAAAAGGAGTTTCGCCTAAAGCTCTCAAATTAGAAAATATAGACATAAATCATGCTAATGGATTTCAAAAAACATCCTTAGCAACTTCTCAAGTGTTTGAACATTTATATATAGATAATGACTGGCGACTTGTGAAAACTCAAACAGATGCTTCACATATACCTAGTTACACAATTGCTGTGAGGAGGCAATAAGGATATAGCGGTTCCCATTCAGATGTGGTACAACATTACATCACGAGGTGTAGGGGCACTGCCGTGCCCCTACTTGCGGTTATACTCCAGCGCCTTGGTTTTGGAGTTGAAACAACCAGTAGTTATGGTAAATACCTATTGTCAAAGGGTCATGTATCATTCATTGCACGCAATCCATGTGAATAAATACTTGAATCAAATCCAATATCTAATTTTTTTTGCTATGGTGATCCCAAAGGAATTGTTAAGTACTTATGAGGTGTCAATCAAGTGACTAGTCGATTACTTTGTATATTAAAATACAAGTACATAGAGATGTTTTCTCTATAAAGTGGATCTGTTTTGTTACTTATTCGGTTGGGCAATACGCGCTTCAATATCTTCCAATGTTTGTAACAATAGACGACTTGCCTGCAATTGCCAACCCCATTTCTGAATTCTAAAAGCTAATACAGTTCCAACTATAGCTGCTAACAAACCTATGGGTTGGTTTAAAGAAATTCCGAATAACAAACCCAATCCAGCAATTCCCCAAAATGGTAAGGCAGCTGTTTGTCTTTGTTCTTCCACAATTTGAGCAATCATATTAGAAGATTGCTTAGTGGCAAGTAATGCCTCTTTTACTTGCCGCTGTTCGGCTGCCGATACTGATAAACCTATTTTGCGCCGTAGTTTTTCAATTTTGCGGGCATCAGTGCTGTACTCAGTTAGCTCATCTTCTGCCATTTTCAGAAGTCGTTCTAGTTGTGCCATTGTGCATTGCATCCGGTATTACGATACAGCCATTATCCCGAATAATTGTTATTTATGGACTATGGTTTTGTATTTAATTGCACAATCTAAAATCACGCCACTAACTGTAATATCTAAAATTGAATATGGGAAAAATATACTAGCGGTTACCCACTGTCAAACTGAGTATAAAGTTAAAAGGTAATATTTATGACTACAGTATCTAAAAGCACATTATCTCAATCTTCTCAAGAGCGATCGCTCATCTTGTGGTTTGATGAAGTTGGCATTGCTGATATCCCCGTAGTTGGTGGTAAAAATGCCTCACTGGGGGAAATGATTCAACAGCTAACGCCCAAAGGGATTAACGTTCCCACTGGATTTGCCACCACTGCTTATGCTTATCGTTATTTCATTCAATCAGCCGGCTTAGAAGCAAAGCTACGCAAACTCTTTGCTGACTTGGATGTTGAGGATGTCAAAAATTTACGAGAACGGGGAAAAAAAGCGCGATCGCTATTAATCCACACCCCATTTCCTTTAGAATTGCGAGAGGCGATCGCTAAAGCTTACCAGAGCTTGTGTGAACGATACAACGCAGAGACAGATGTTGCAGTCCGTTCCAGCGCCACCGCCGAAGACCTTCCCGATGCTAGTTTTGCTGGACAGCAAGAAACTTACCTCAACGTTGTCGGCGCTGAAGGAGTTTTAGCAGCTTGTCATAAATGCTTTGCTTCCATATTTACCGATCGCGCTATTTCTTATCGTCACGCCAAGGGATTTGATCACTTTAGCATTGCTCTGGCTGTGGGCGTGCAAAAAATGGTGCGTTCTGATTTAGCAACCTCTGGGGTGATGTTCTCTATTGACACAGAAACCGGATTTAAGGATGCTGCACTGATTACAGCCGCCTACGGTTTAGGAGAAAATGTTGTTCAGGGGTCTGTAAATCCCGATGAATATTATGTTTTTAAACCAACTTTAAAAGCAGGCTTTCGCCCAATTATCGATAAAAAATTGGGTAGTAAAGAACTGAAAATGATTTATGATGACGGCTCAAAATTTACGAAAAATGTTTCTGTTTCGTCCAGTGAAAGAAACAAATTTGCCCTGAATGATGAAGAGATTTTACAACTAGCAAATTGGGCATGTTTAATTGAAGACCATTATTCACAAGTCCACGGTATTTTCACTCCAATGGATATTGAGTGGGCAAAAGATGGAATTACTAACCAACTTTTTATTGTGCAAGCGCGTCCCGAAACCGTCCAGTCGCAGAAGACGGGAAATGTGTTGCGGAGTTATCGATTGCTATTGGGGAATAAGGAAAAATCTTCCCACTCCCCACTCCCACTTATTACGGGACGTGCGATTGGGGAAGCGATTAGTCAAGGGAAAGCCCGCCTAATTTTAGATGTTCAAAAACTCGAACAGTTCCAAGCCGGGGAAGTTTTGGTAACAGAGAGAACTGACCCAGATTGGGAACCGATTATGAAACGCGCCAGTGCAATTGTTACCAATTCTGGTGGAAGAACATGCCATGCAGCAATTATTGCGCGAGAATTGGGTGTACCTGCGATCGTCGGATGCGGCAATGCTACAGAAATCCTGAAACCTGGTCAAGAAGTGACGATTTCTTGCGCTGAAGGCGAAGAAGGAAAAGTTTATGCAGGCTTATTACCTTTTGAAGTGAAAGAAGTTCCTTTAGATAATTTACCCCGCACCCGCACTCAAATTTTAATGAATGTGGGCAATCCTCAAGAAGCATTGAGTTTATCTGCAATTCCCAATGATGGAGTAGGTTTAGCGCGGACAGAATTTATCATCGCTAACCAAATTCAAATTCATCCAATGGCGCTGATTCACTATGACTTATTAAAAGATGAATTTGTCAAAGCTAAAATTGCTGACATTACCGCACTTTACGACGATAAACCCCAGTATTTTGTAGATAAATTAGCCCAAGGCATAGGTAGAATTGCAGCAGCATTTTATCCCAAACCAGTGATTGTCCGAACATCAGATTTTAAAAGTAATGAATATGCCAACTTGTTAGGTGGGCGACAGTTTGAACCCCATGAAGAAAACCCAATGCTGGGTTGGCGGGGGGCGGCACGTTACTATGATGAAGGCTACAGAGAAGCTTTTGCCCTAGAATGTCATGCTATCAAGCGGGTACGGGAAGAAATGGGTTTAACGAATGTTATCCCGATGATTCCCTTTTGCCGTACTCCCGATGAGGGACGTTTAGTTTTAGCAGAGATGGCAAAAAATGGTTTAAAGCAAGGTGTTAACGACTTGCAGGTTTATGTAATGTGCGAGTTGCCTAATAATGTGATTATGGCTGAGGAGTTTGCTGAGGTATTTGATGGCTTCTCCATTGGTTCTAATGACCTAACTCAGTTGACACTGGGGTTAGACAGGGATTCGGCATTAGTGGCACAGTTATTTGATGAACGCAGTCAAGGTGTAAAGCGAATGGTAAAAATGGCGATAGAAGCGGCGAAAAAATGCGATCGCAAAATCGGCATTTGTGGACAAGCACCCAGTGATTACCCAGAATTTGCTCAGTTTTTGGTTGAACAAGGAATTGACTCGATTAGTCTCAATCCAGATTCGGTTTTAAAGACGATGCTAGAAGTTGCAAAAGTCGAGGGTACTAATTCGTAATTCGTAATTTGTAATTCGTAATTCGTAATTGATATTATTGATGGGAAAATTTGGATTCAACTTGATGGTGCTGAAGAGGGGGTAGCAACAGAATTGGTGAGGGCAGGTATATTAAAAGATCGGATTGTGTTAGGTTTCCGGTCTGAGGAACTGCGGAAAGATTCAGAATTTGCGTAGTTTACCGCCGCAGGCATCGCATAACCAACGGTAGTTGAACTTCTGGATAACTGCCCATAGCATAGCGATCGCCATATTTTCTTTGTGTTATTGTCTACAAAACTTTTGACTCCTCAACCATAAGTATCTTAGTATTTTGCAGAATGGCGATTTAGTTTAGCCAAAAGCAAGATGACAAATCTGTTGGAAACAGAACGCTTGATTATTCGCAGTTGGATACCCGAACGCGATGCCGAGCAAGCCTTCGTAATTTACAGTGACCCCAAAGTTACGCACTTTCTTGGTAAAGCTTCTCTGGTTATAAGTGTTGAGTCACAGCGTCAGCGCTTGATTGAAAACATTGAGCGATCCCACCGACGCAACAATGGTACTGGATCTTGGGCAATTGTCGAAAAGGAAACTACAACAATTGTGGGAACTATCCTTCTCAAACAATTGCCCGACAAAGATGGTTTACCCACTCAAGATTATGAGGTAGGCTGGCACTTGAGGCGAGCTTCTTGGGGTAAAGGGTATGCAACAGAAGCAGGACAAGTTATGCTCAACTACGGCTTTAGTGTTTTGAACTTGCCACTGATTTATGCCGTAGTGAAGCCAGAAAATCATGCTTCAATCCGTGTAACTCAAAGACTGGGTATGAAACCAATAGGGCGAACAAACAAGTATTACGGTATTGAACTACTCCTGTTTCAACTAGATTCACCTGAAAAGTGTAGGGAAAACAAGGGATCAGAGCGGCAGAGAATAGGGGAGAATAACTCTTGACTAATGCCCAATGCCTAATGACTAATAACTCTTGACTAATGAATAAAAAGTGGTTCCGAATTGGGATGGTGAGTGTATTTGTTCTCTCACTTGCCTTACGGTTTTGGGGACTGGAGCGATTCAACACTCTGGTATTTGATGAAGTTTACTTTGCAAAATTCGGTAATAATTATCTCACGCATACGCCATTTTTTAATGCTCATCCGCCGCTGAGTCAGTATATGGTCGGCATCGGCATTTGGATTGGCAGTCATATTCCTTTTTGGCACGATACGGTAAATGGATTGACAGGTTCATTGCGATCGCCTTGGACTTATCGGTGGTTCAATGCCCTTACTGGCTCATTTATCCCTTTAGTTGTGGCTGCGATCGCTTATCAATTAAGTTATCGTCGTAGCTTTGCAATCCTAGCAGGTTTGTTCACAGCTTGTGATGGCATATTTTTAGTTGAGTCTCGCTATGCTTTAAGTAATATTTATATCGTCATCTTTGGTTTGTTAGGGCACTGGTTTTTATTATTGGCATTAGATAACCAAAATCGGCGACGTTCTTTTTGGTTAGTTTTTGCTGGCATTAGTTTTGGTGCGTCAGTTGGTACTAAGTGGAATGGTTTATGGTTCCTGTCAGGTGCTTATCTCATTTGGATAGCAGCTTGGGTAATTCATTCAATCCATTCTTTTTCTAACTCCAAACTCTTTTTTACATCCCCTTTATTAAAGGAGGCAGAAGGCAGGAGTCAGGAGGAGGCAGAAGGCATGAGGCAGGAGGAGGCAGAAGGCATGAGGCAGGAGGCAGAAGGTAGGAGTCAGGAGTCAGGAGTTAGTACTTATTCTTCCTTATCCCCCTTATCTTCCTCATCTCAGACACCACTACAAAACTTAACTCAGCTAAATATTTTTCACATGCTGTTTTATCTAGGAATTATCCCAGCTTTGATTTACAGCATCATCTGGATTCCTCACCTTCAGCTAGATAAAACATACGGATTTATTGCAGTACATCAGCAAATTTTGAAGTTTCACTTACAGTTAGGTGGCAATAGTCCTAACGTGCATCCTTACTGTGCTGCCTGGTATAAATGGCCGTTGATGACTCGACCAATGGCATATTATTATCAAACGGCTGAAAGCATCACCGAACCGTTACCTGTGATGGGCCCGCCTTTACCTGCGGGTGTTGGACAAGTTATTTATGATGTCCATGCAATGGGCAATCCATTTTTGTGGTGGTTTGGTGTCGCGGCCATGTGGTTTTTAGTAGGAATGCTGGTATCACAAGCCGTAATTCCTTGGGTGAAAGAAAAGCGTTTTTCTATGCCTGCAACTCTTAGTGTTGATACTTGGATTGCCTTATATTTAGTTATAAATTATGCTGCTAACTTATTACCTTGGGTGAAGGTAACAAGGTGCGTTTTTATCTACCACTATATGTGTGCAGTGGTATTTATATTTTTAGCGATCGCTTGGTTTGTAGATCAATGTCTTCGCAGTTATTATCAACAACTCCGGGCGCTAGGTATCACCATTACTTTTATTATTCTGCTTGCTTTTATTTTCTGGATGCCCGTTTATTTAGGTTTACCCCTTTCCCCTGATGGTTATAAGCTGCGAATGTGGTTCAACTCTTGGATTTGATTAAAGGAGCATTGGTAGCCATCGGTACATAATTAAGGGTTCGCCCGTGCCATTCTCCTCAACTGAGTTCAGGAATTTCCCAAGCTGTTTAGTACTTTCAGATGCATTTGCCCTTCTCCAATCTGAATCCTGACAAAATTTAAGTTTTAATAAGCACCGTATTTCTTCACAAGTTCCTCAAATTCTTTTTCTAACTTCAAGATAAAGATGCTCAACTGGTCAAGCAAAATAGATAGACATCTGTTAAAAGTAGTTGAGAAATTTGGAGTTTGGAATTGCTTAGGAGGTACAAACCATGAGTACCATTATTCAACCTCAAAGAGAATTTGATTTTTTTGATTTATGGGATAGTTTTTGTAGCTGGATTACTAGCACAGAAAATCGAATTTACATCGGCTGGTTTGGTGTGTTGATGATCCCCAGCTTGCTGGTTGCCACCACCTGTTTTATTTTGGCTTTTATTGCCGCTCCCAGCGTAGATATGGATGGCATCCGTGAGCCAATCATGGGTTCACTGATGGATGGTAATAACTTAATTACAGCCGCAGTTGTGCCTACCTCCGCTGCTATTGGTTTGCACTTTTATCCGATTTGGGAAGCTGCATCAATTGATGAATGGCTCTACAATGGTGGGCCATATCAGTTGATTGTGCTGCATTTTCTGATTGGTATTTGGTGCTTCTTAGGGCGACTTTGGGAATTGAGCTATCGTTTGGGAATGCGCCCCTGGATAGCAATTGCCTATTCTGCACCAGTCATCGCCGCTACTTCGGTTTTGCTAGTTTATCCCATTGGTCAAGGTAGTTTTGCTGATGGTTTGCCTTTGGGAATTGCTGGGACTTTCCACTTTATGTTGGCTTTCCAAGGGGATCACAATATCCTTATGCACCCGTTCCATATGTTGGGTGTAGCAGGTATATTTGGCGGCGCACTGTTGAGTTCTTTGCATGGTTCTTTGGTGACTTCAACGCTAGTTCGGAATACCAATGAAAATGAATCAATTAATGCCGGATATAAGCTGGGTCAGCCGAAAGTTACCTACAATTACTTGGCAGGACATTATGGCTTCTTGGGACGTTTATTGATTCCTACCTTTGCTAGCAAAAATCATCGTGCTTTTCATTTATTATTAGCAGCATTGCCAACGGTAGGTATTTGGTTTGCAGCAATGGGTGTATGTTCGATGGCATTTAATATTAATGGCTTGAACTTTAATCATTCCATCTTAGATAGTCAGGGTGAAGTAATTAGAACCAATGCTGATATACTGAACCGTGCCAATCTTGGTATAAGTGCAATGCACGCTCCTAATGTTCATCATTTTCCTTTAGTTTTGTCTAGTAGTCAACCTGTTCCAGTTAGTTAAGGATTGCATCTATGCATTTTTATAGTTGTTTATAACCTACCTGTCATTCTGGGATTAGTTAATATTACGGGTAGGTTTTTTGCCTGAAAAGTTATGTAAAGTATCAGATTCCAGATGATTTATAACATAGAGGATTTTCTCTTTGAGTGTTATCTGAGCCAGAGAGATTAAGGAGGAAGATTAACAAGTATTTTGAAAAGCTCGGAGAAACTCTTAGAAAATATTGCTCTTATAACACGAATTAATTAAGGAGGGAACTATCATGCAAAAAGAATATATGGAGATTTTAGAAGCATTAATTGATAAATTGACATTATCTACAATCTTAGAAATGTTAGAGCGAATATGTCACAAAAAAGCTGAAAATCTGAGAAATCATTGGCAAGATGAGGCTTCAGCAAAGCTTTGGGAGAAAGCTGCTAGACAGATAGAACAGATAAATATTGATGTTTGATTAAACCATAAAGCCCGCTAAACCTGTAGCTGGACTGATGAGTGCAGAAAATGGTTACGAAGTAGCACAACAACATTCTCGCTTGGATGCTTGGGCAAAACACGTTGGTTCTACACTTTCAGCACCATTTATGACGCTTTCATTTATGGCACTGTTGGTAATTCCCGATTTAAAATTGAGCGATCGAGGCTTGTTTAGCGGTAAGGATTTTAAGTTTGTATCGCTGTGGATTGATTAAGGAAATTGAGGAGCTTACCCACTACACCAGGTGTCATAAATTTCCTTTGCTTCTGGATATTCATCGCAGTATTCTTCAAGGGCTGTTTTCACGATTTTCTCTGCTCGTTGATGTGCTATCTCGGCTTGTAATTCTTCGATCGCGTCCCAAACAGCAGCACATTCTTCTGAGCGGATGCCTTTTTGATCGCAAACGGCACGAGCTTTTTTAATTTCGTCCTGAAGCTGTTGTTCTAGCAGGATAGTATGGGGTTGCTCAAGAAAGTTACTATTAGCGAGAATGTCAGCCAGAGAAATGATACCCAGTAGTTTGCCCTGAATAACAGGCGCTCTCTGCAAATTATGGTCAGCAAATAATCGTGCTACGTATTCTAAGCCCAGGTCAGGATTGACGGCAATACAAGGCTTGGTCATGACTTCATAAACACGCACTTTACAGGGATCTTTGCCATAAGCAATTACTTTATAGACAATATCCTTTTCGGTAATCATGCCGTAGGCATCCTGTTCATAGTGACGATCTACAACCAGCGCTTTCCAATCCCTTGCCCTTAAGAGTCTGACTGCTTCAGCCACCGTTGCTGAACTGCGAATCGTAGCAACATCTTTAGTCATAATGTCAGATGCTTTCAACATAATGCTCTCCAAATGTTTAATGAAGCTGATGCAATAGGGCTTTAATAACTTTAATAATCTTCAAGTTGAGAACTGATTTTTTTCAAATATTTAGCATGTATATTAATATTTTGAATAAGTTTTTGTATTGAAACGAGCAATGGATCGAATGTATTTGATTGACTACACTCGATAAATTACCAAAAACAATTTTTATCCGAATTTTAATTAACAGCTAAAAACGTGTTGTTTCTAGCTGCTCTTGTGATTGATTAGCCCTATTTTGCAGATGCATCCATTGAAAAGCAGTAATATTTAATAATAAACCCACAAGGAATAAAAAGACCATTAAAGCTATTTGATACCAGAGAAGTGGCTGAACAAATAAATCTAAAATCACATGCAGTAAGTTCATGATGCTGTAAAAGACAGTTAAGCCAAAATGAATAATTCGATAACGCTTTGAATCAGTAAAAGTGGTGGCAATCATTGCTATCATTGGTAGTACAAAAAACCCTAACATCAACCACATAATTCCAGAAATATCATTGATGGTTGTGGCTGGTTGAGATTCGACGACAGGTAACCCGTGAAAAAGCGGTATTAAATTTAGTTGTGTATGAAACAGTGTTCCTAGTAGAAATACTGTCCAAAGAGCAATGATTCTTTGCCGATAATAAACTGCCATAATTGCTTCTAAAATTCTTTTGCAATTGCCTCACTTTCAACTTAGACAAAGAATTTGAGTAACTTGTGAAGATAAGCAAAATTGATAACTTTACGTCCTTCTAACTGTGGCTTTTCTCTCACCAAGGCGGCGGGAAGCCCACTTCTTCTCTACGAGACGCTGGGCGAACAAGGGGTGGGAGGGGTAGCCGCCCCGCCGCCGTTACAGCATCTACGGCTGTTATGAGGTATAGTAGCAGCAACTAGCAAACCAGTTTCTTAAATGTTGAGGATTTATTAATTCGAGTGCAACTGAGATTAGCTTATCAATCATTTCTGTTGTAGTTGGAGCGAAACTGCGCAAAAAAGATTTAAGTTGTGACCACCATAGTTCAATTGGATTAAAATCGGGGGAATATGAGGATAAACAGATAACTTTCGCACCTACAGCTTCAATCATTGGCACAATTGAATCTAGTTTATGTGCGGATAAATTATCCATCACCACCACTGCTCCTGACCATAAATTTGGCACTAAAAACTTCTCAACAAATAATTCAAATGCAATGCCATCCATTGAGTTATTTATTGTCATTAATGCAACTACTTT